>NZ_AJVB01000029.1:0-20192 GCF_000278445.1 Rhodococcus sp. R1101 | reverse complement strand
GCTCGGGAACCACACTGCATCCTCACTGCGCGGTCGATGATATCGGACATCGCGTGGTGTGGGTGCCGCCTGTGAAGGAACGACAACGGCTCGGGTGCTCACCCCCTGCTCCGCACCCGAGCCGGACAAAGCGTACCACCCGGTGTGTTCTCTGAAAACCCCGATCTCGCCGGTGTGAAGTTCCTCATTTCACTCGGTCGAACACGACCCGTGGGCGGGATCGCGGGGGCAGACTAGAGTTGTCTCGTGGGGGAACAGAGGAACGTGGAAGGCTGAATTTCCCCATGCCCCGTCAACAGGAGCGTGCTCGTCGTACGCGAGCTGCGATCGTCCGATCGGCAGCCACCGAATTTGCGCGGCGAGGCTTCGCTGCAGCATCGATCAACGCAATCCTCGAGCAGTCGAACGCGACCAAGGGTGCGATGTACTTCCACTTCGCCTCCAAGGAGGATCTGGCCCGGGCCGTCCTCGACGAGGGACTCGAGCGCTACCGCGCGATCGTCGCCGAGTGGATGGACGTACCCGGTCTCGATCCGTTCGAACGACTGCACGGACTCGTCGGCGATCTCGGTGCGGCCCTGCACGACGATGTGGTCATCGCCGCGGAGTTCCGTCTCGTCACCGAACCCGAGTTCGCGGAAGAGGTCAGGTTGCGGGGCAGTGTCGTGTGGGGACGGGCCGGCTACGAACTGGCACGCGAGGCGCAGGAGAAAGGCTTGTTCCGGCCCGATGTAGATCTTCGTCGTTTCGTCGCGGCGATCGCGTCGTCGCTCGCCGGTCAGCGCTATCTCGCCGACCTCACGGCACCGGACACCGACGTCCGTGCGCGCTTCGAGTCCTGTGTGGAGGTGCCGCTCGAGGCGATGGCCTCGGAGGAGTGGCTCGAGCGCTGGCGGGAGAAGGGGTGGCCGAGTAGGTCCGGCAACGACGAATAGGCCGGTTGACCTGCTGATTTGTGAATCAGGAATGCCGTGGCATAAGCTGTCCAAGCTCCCAACGGAACGCCAAACCCGTTGAGGGTGCGGTTCGGAGAAATCCGATCGGGCCCCCTTCGTCTAGCGGCCTAGGACGCCGCCCTTTCAAGGCGGTAGCGCGGGTTCGAATCCCGTAGGGGGTACGCTTCGACCTCGTCGAAGTGTGCAGTATCTTGGTGTGAGAAGTGAATATGTATGGCCCTGTGGCGCAGTTGGTTAGCGCGCCGCCCTGTCACGGCGGAGGTCGCGGGTTCGAGTCCCGTCAGGGTCGCTCCTAGATTTACGATCGGCATTCGGTTCGGGTGCCATCCGGCCAGGTAGCTCAGTTGGTACGAGCGTCCGCCTGAAAAGCGGAAGGTCGCCGGTTCGATCCCGGCCCTGGCCACCACGGTTGTCCGGCAAACAACCATCAATTTCACAAGACCCGACCCACCGGATACGGTGGGTCATGCTATGGGAACCGAAGGTTCCTCATGGCCCTGTGGCGCAGTTGGTTAGCGCGCCGCCCTGTCACGGCGGAGGTCGCGGGTTCGAGTCCCGTCAGGGTCGCTCCAGGCGAAACCCCGGTATCACGTCGATACCGGGGTTTCGTCGTGTTGCCGGTTCGTCACGGCTGCCCGTCCGGTAGGCCGGTGCTCCCACTCGTGTCGCCGATCCTCACGGCACCACCCCCGGCTCGCTATCGTGAGGGCACAAAACATGTTCTAGTGTGTGCCCTACACAACTAGTGGACATCTGTCCGAGACCTGGCCCTCCGAGTGGAACCCGAGGTGGAATGTGCGCGTAGCTCTGTTGTCGTACCGGAGCAAGCCGCATTGTGGGGGTCAGGGGGTCTATGTTCGCCATCTCGCTCGCGAACTCGTCGCCCAGGGACACACCGTCGAGGTGTTCTCCGGCCAGCCGTACCCCGAACTCGATCCCGGCGTGACGCTCACGAAGGTGCCCAGTCTCGACCTCTACCGCGACGACGACCCGTTCCGCACCCCGAAGCCGGGTGAGTACCGCGACCTGATCGACGTCCTCGAGGTCGCCACCATGTGGACCGCCGGTTTCCCCGAACCGCGTACCTTCGGTCTGCGCGCCGCGCGCCTGCTGCGCGGGCGTCTCGGTGATTTCGACGTCGTGCACGACAACCAGTCGCTCGCCTCCGCTCTGCTGCGCATCGCCGAGGATCTTCCGCTCGTCGCGACGATCCACCATCCGATCACTCGCGACCGCGAACTCGATCTGGCCTCCGCGACCACCTTCCGCCGCAGGTTCACGCTCCGGCGGTGGTACGGATTCCTCCGCATGCAGGAGAAGGTGGCACGTCGTCTCCCCACCCTGCTCACGGTCTCGGAGAATTCGGCCGACGACATCCGGACGGCCTTCGGGATCGAAGCCGAACGTATCCATACGATCCCGCTCGGCGTGAACACGGAGATGTTCGCTCCGAGGCAGGCCGAGCGCGTCGCCGGCCGGATCGTCTGCGTCGCGAGCGCCGATGCCCCGCTCAAGGGGGTTCCGACGCTGCTCGAAGCGGTCGCGAAGCTGCGCACCGAACGCGAGATCGAACTGGTCCTCGTCTCGAAGCTCGCACCGGGTGGTGCGACCGAGAAACTCATCGACGAACTCGCGATCGGCGATGTCGTGCGCACCGTCTCGGGGATCGACGACACCGAGCTCGCCGACCTGCTCGCCTCCGCCGAGATCGCGGCGGTGCCGTCGCTGTACGAGGGATTCTCGCTGCCGGCCGTGGAAGCGATGTCGTGCGGAACGCCGCTCGTCGCGAGTCGGGCCGGCGCCATCCCCGAGGTCGTCGGGGATGCCGGTCTTCTTGTGCCCCCGGGCGACTCCGAGCAGCTTGCAGCAGGGCTCGCGGCCCTGTTCGACGACCCGGCCGAACGCCGGCGTCTCGGCGCGAAGGGCCGCGACCGCGTGCTCGAACGCTACAGCTGGGCGGCCGTGGCGGCGAAGACCGCCGCAGTCTACGAACGAGCGATTGCCGCGCACCGAGAGGGGAAGAACGGATGCTGACCGTCGACTTCGACCGCCTGGGCGTCGTACCGGGGATACGGGCCCTCGACATCGGCGCAGGTGCAGGGCGTCACTCGTTCGAATTGTATCGACGCGGTGCGGATGTCGTCGCCTTCGATCAGAACGCCGACGACATGAAGGCCGTCGCCGACATGTTCGTCGCGATGGAACTCGAAGGTCAGGTCCCCGAAGGCGCGCTGGCCCGGGCGGAGGTCGGCGACGCACTCGCATTGCCCTACGACGACGCGACCTTCGATCTCGTGCTGATCTCCGAGGTGCTCGAGCACGTCCCGGAGGACGAACGGGCCATCGCCGAACTCGTCCGGGTCCTCAAGCCCGGAGGTGTGGCGGCCGTGACCGTCCCGCGTTGGCTGCCCGAGAAGATCTGCTGGGCACTGTCGGACGCCTACCACGAGGTGGAGGGCGGACACGTCCGCATCTACAAGGCCGACGAACTCGCCGCGAAACTCGCCGCCGCCGGCCTCCTGGTCTCGGGCACCGATCACGCCCACGCGCTGCACGCGCCGTACTGGTGGCTCAAGTGCGCCGTCGGAGTCGACAACGACGACAATCCGCTGGCGAAGGCGTATCACCGGTTGCTGGTCTGGGATCTCATGAAGGCGCCGTGGATCACCCGGACGGCCGAGAAGGTCCTCGACCCCGTCATCGGGAAGAGTGTCGTGTTCTACCTCGAGAAGCCGGGAACAGCCGGTGCGGCGCGGTGACTCCGCGCGCGTGACGGTGCCCTCGGTGCCGGGAGTGCTGTCGCCCGAGCAGTGCCTGGCCACCGGTCGCGCCATCGCGCGGATGCAGGAGCCGTCCGGAGCCGTCCCGTGGTTCCCCGGTGGACACACCGACCCGTGGGATCACATCGAATCCGCGATGGCGTTGACCGCCACCGGTTTGCGCGAGGAAGCGGATGCTGCTTTCGAGTGGTCGCGGCGGACGCAGCGCGCCGACGGGTCGTGGCCCATCCAGTTCCGCGGCGACATCGTCGAAAACCACGACACCGACAGCAATTTCACGGCCTACATCGCCGTGGGCGTATGGCACCACCATCTCGTGACGGGCGATCGCGGGTTCGTCGAGCACATGTGGCCGACGGTGCGCGCAGCGCTCGACCTCGTGGTCGACATGCAGTTGCCGGGCGGCCAGATCTCCTGGGCGCGAGGCGACGGCGGGATGTTCGACGAAGCGCTGCTCACAGGCTGTTCGAGTATCCACCAGAGTCTGTGGTGCGGTCTGCGGATCGCCGATCTGATCGGTGAGGCGCAACCCGAATGGGAGGTCGCGCTGATCCGTCTCGGCCACGCTCTGCGTCGGCACCCCGAAGCGTTCACGCCCAAGCCCGAGTACTCGATGGACTGGTACTACCCGATCCTCGGGGGAGCGGTGCGCGGCACCGATGCGCACGAACGGATCCGCGAACGCTGGTCGGATTTCGTCGTCGACGGTCTCGGGATCCGTTGCGTCGACCATCGTCCGTGGGTCACCGGAGCCGAGACGTGCGAACTGGTCCTGGCGCTCGACGCACTCGGCCACGCCGGGCGTGCCCGCGAATTGTTCGCGGCCATGCAGCATCTGCGCGACCCGGACGGTTCGTACTGGACCGGTCTGGTCTACGCCGACGGCAAGCGCTGGCCGGTGGAGGTCAGTTCCTGGACCAGCGCAGCGGTGATCCTCGCCGCCGACGCGCTCTCGCGCACGACGGGAGGAAACGCGATCTTCCGGGATGCGGCGGCACCCGCCGACCAGGTGGGCGCCGACCGCTGCACCGAGCGTTGCCCGGTGCTCGTCCCGTAGTTCAGCTTCCGGGCCGTGATCCGACCGTGCCGGCGGTGCGTTCGAGAACCCGCAGCGAGGACGTCACCGACTTCTCGACGAACTCGCCGCTCTCCAGTGCGAGACAGTAGATCTCGTACGGAGGTCGGCCGCCGTCCTTCGGGTCGGGGAAGACGTCGTGGATGATCAGGGCGCCCCCGATGCGCACCCATCTCGCCCAGCCGTCGTAGTCCGCCCGGGCCGCCTCGCTGCTGTGTCCACCGTCGATGAACACGAACGAGGCGGGGGTGCGCCAGAACGATGCCACCACAGGAGAATTGCCGACCACCGCGACGACGTGCGATTCGAGGTCGCCGTCGGCGAGGGTGTGCCGCAGCGCGCCGACCGTGTCGAGGCGGCCGGTGTGCGGGTCGACCAGCGACGGATCGTGGTACTCCCAGCCGGGCTGATGCTCCTCCGAACCGTGGTGGTGGTCGACGGTGACGATGGTGCCGCCGGTCGCCTTGGCCGCAGCGCCGAGATACACGGTCGAGCGGCCGCAGTAGGTGCCGATCTCGACGCCGACGCCGTCACCGAGATACTGCACCGCAGCCTCGTGCAGTGCGGTTCCCTCGTCCTGGGGCATGAAACCCGGTGTCGCCTCGGCGAGTTCGATCGCCTCACGGGGCAGGGTGGTGCGGGACATCGGATGGATCTCCGTTCTTCTCGCGTGATGCGGTGTATCCCGAGTCACCCTACCGACCGGTCGCGCCGTCCGATGCTCTCGGACACGACGGTGAGACTGTCGAGATCGCGGATCGCGGCGCACGACCGCTCGACCATCACCGCGAACATGCGGTCGCCGCGCTCGGTCCTCGTGCCGTAGGCGCACCCGAAGACCGCGACGAGCGGTCCCTGCAGCATCGCGAAGCGGTAGTCGTCCCAGCACTGCTGCAGGCCGTAACCCTCGACACCGTGGCACAGCAACGCGCGATGATAGGTCGAGACCAGGGCCTGCTCGTGCTCGCGCCGGACCGCCGGCGCCAGGCTCGTCCCGACGAAATACGCGAGGTCGCGGGCGGGAAGCCCCACCGTCAGGGTCTGCCAGTCCACCGCGACGACACCGCTCTCGCCACGGGGAGGGAACAGGAGGTTGTCGAGCCGGTAGTCGCCGTGCAGCAGCGCGAATCGGTCGGATCGCGCGAGCACCCACTCCTCGGTGAGCTCGGCGCAGGCCCGCAGCGTGTCGCGGTCGTCGGCGCCGATCAGCTCGCCGAGACCGTCGAGGAAGGTCTCGATTGCCGGGCCGTACAGCTCGGCAAGGATCCGTGCCTGCTCGGCGTCCGTCGTGGTGAGCCAGTCCGATTCGTGGAGGTCGGGTGCGCACCAGCGGGGACCGTGCAGTCCGGCGAGATTGCGGACGGCGTCGTGCGCCTCGTCGACGGTGCACCCGGCGAGCTGGTCGCCGGGTCGTGCGGGCGCGGCGTCCTCGAGGAGGAGGGTGAACTCCCCGTCCTCACCGGAGGCGACGTGATAGCAGGTGGGTGTCCGCACCGCGACGGACGGCTCGATGTCGCTGTAGAAGCGTGCCTCCCCGCGATAGGCGCCGGCGAGCATCCTCCGCGTCCCGGGATCGGGTGACGGAAGCTTCGCGACGAGTGAGGACGGCACGTCGTCGCCCGTCAGGACGAGCCGGTAGCACAGGGCGATCTGACCCGTTCCGATCCGCTCGACCTCCACCGTGCGTACCGTGCCGCCGAGCACGGCCGAGAGTCGTTCGGGAGTCAGGTCGTCCACCGACAGCAACAGATCGGTCATGGTGCGCTCCGGCCGGGGTTGGCAGGTAGGGATGCGAAACGCTCGGGGTCGCGGATCGTCCGCCACGCGGCGACGACCGGAGCGAGTTCGGTGGGCGTGGCGCCGTGCAGGATCACGCTGTCGGCGCCGGCGTCGAACTGGTCGGCAATGCGGGTCGCGCACTGTGCCGCGCTACCGGTCGCGCTCGCGGCGAGCCACTCGTCGGGCAGCAACGATCCGATGTGCAGCAGCAGTTCGGCCGGCGCCGCGTCGATCGGTCCGGAATGAGCACGGACCTGCGCGTCGTCCCGAAAACGAGACAGCACCTGGGGATCCCAGCCGTTCGCGCGGACGAGCACGTCGCCGTAGCCCTGCAGGTAGGTCGCGAGCCGTCCGGTCAACTTCCGCAACCGGAGGTCTTCGGGGATCGCATCGTCGACGGTCGCGAGGACCGACCAGATGCGGACCGACTGCGGGTCGCGGCCGGCCTGCTCGGCGGCGCGTCGCACCGTCTTCACGGCACGCGAGAGCGTGTCGTCGGTGAAGAAGGTGTGCAGGACGACGGCGTCGGCCACGCGTCCCGCGAGGTCGAGCGTGCGCTCGCCGAGCGCGACCACGAGGATCGGGATGCCGTCGATGCCCTCGGCGGTGCGTCGCAGATACGGGAAGTCGCCGGCCGGGCCGTGATGGTCGACGACGGCTTCACCGCGCCACAGTGTCCGGAGCAGGTCGACGGTGTCCTCGAGCCGCGCCGACGTCACGCGAGGCAGCCCCATGAGATCGAACAGCACGTCGAAGCCGCGGCCGAGCCCGAGGGCGTAGCGGCCGCGGCTCAACCGGTGCAGGGTGGTCGCCATCGTCGCCGTGACGAGGGGATGGCGGGTGTGCGGATTGGTCGCCGCGGTGCCGATCCCGAGCGTGCGGCTCGTCGCGGCCGCCGCACCGGCCAGCGCTGCCGCGTCCTTGGTGTCGAACCGTTCCGACAGGAAGACCGAGCCGAGCCCGATGCGTTCGGCGACGGCGATCTCGTCGAGCAGCGCCCTCGGGTCGTCGGTGTGCCCGGCGAGGCCGTAGAACCCGAGTTCCGGACAGTCCGGCTCCGGTGCGGACCCTCCGGGGATGCTCACGAGCGGGCCGCCGCCTTCCGTCGCTGCAGCACGCTGCCCACTGCGTTGTCGAGCTTCGAGCCCAGCGGCCAGCCCACGTAGTGGCACAGGAACAGGGCGATCTCGCGGAGCTGCTGCTCGTCGAGTTCGTCGTTCTTCAGCGCCGCCTCGATCTGGATCTCGGCGATGTCGGGGGCTCCCTGCGCGGTGAGTGCCCCGAGCAACAGCAGTCGCCGATCGCGAATGGTCAGCCCGGGCCGGGTCCAGATGTTCGCGAACAGGTGGTCGGCGGTGACGGCGAAGTGCTCGCCGGGACCGTCCTGCATCTCCCAGCCGTAGACCTTGGACATCATCTCCAGGCCGCGGCGGCGGGTCTCGTCGGTCATGCGTGCTCCTTCCGGGAACGGGTCCGTGCGATCTCCCCCGTGCCGACTCCGAGGCCGGGGCCGAGTTCGGACAGCGCCCGGGCTCCGAGCGACAGGTCGACTCCGAGGCGATCTCCGAGGTCCAGTGCCAGCGCGAGATCCTTCTCGCCCAGGGCGCGCACGCGCGAGAAGATCGGGAACCAGGAGTCGTCCTCCGCGAGGGGAGATGTGGTGTCACGCCACATGATCGAACCGGCACCGCCGGTGATCGCGTCGGTGTGCCGGACGACCTTGCCGAGCTCGGTGATGTCGATGCCCGCGGCCTCGGCGAGTCGCTGCGCCTCCGTCGCCGCGGTGAACGCGATGAAGTGGAGCAGGTTGCGGGCGAGCTTCATCCGGGTTCCCGCCCCGACGGGACCCGCGTGCACGACCAGCGACGCGAAGGTGCCGAAGGGTTCCTCGATTTTCGCGAAGCCGTCGTCGGTCGCGCCGACCATCACTGCGAGAGTGCCGTTCTTCGCACCGCCGGCGCCACCGCTGACGGGTGCGTCGACGAAGTCGACTCCCTTATCGGCGCACTTCGCGGCGAGCTCGACGGCGGTGGTGTCGGAGATCGTCGAGTGCACCGCGACGACCGTGCCGGGCCGGGCCGTCGCGAGCAGTCCGTCCGGACCGGTCACGACGTCGCGGACCTGGGCGTCGTCGAGGACGGTCACGCACACGAGATCGCAGCCGGCGGCCAGCTCCGCCGGGCTCGACGCCGCGGCGGCACCCTTGTCGGTGAACGGGCTCATCGCTTCGGGCACCACGTCGAGCACGGTGAGGCCTCCGGGTCGGGTGAGCAGCCGCTCGGCCATCGGTGCCCCCATGTTGCCCAGCCCGATGTAACCGACCCGGCCGATCGTGGAGCCGGTCACGAGCGGATCACCTGCCCGCCGTCGACGTTGAAGATCTGCCCCGTGACCCAGGTGGCCTCGTCGGAGAGCAGGAACAGGCACATGCCGACGAGATCGTCGGGAGTGCCCATGCGCTTGAGCGGCAACTGCTTCACCATATCGGCGACCATGTTCGCGGGGGTGGTGGTGCGGGTCGCCTCGGTGTCGATGGGACCGGGGGCGATCGCGTTGATGCGGATGTTCGATCCGCCGAGCTCGACGGCGAGTTGCTGTGTGAGACCGTTGATCCCGACCTTCGCGAGCCCGTAGAAGCCCGAGTACAGCCAGGCTGCCGTCGACGACTGGTTGACGATCGACCCGCCGTTCTTCGTCATGTGTGGCCACACCGCGCGGGTGACGTTGAGGGCGCCGTCGAGGTTCACGCTCATGAACTTCTTGTAGTAGTCCCACGGAACCGTCAGCAGCAGATCGAGTTTCATGCCGCCGTAGATGGCGGCATTGTTGACCACGTGGTCGATGCCGCCGTAGATCTCGACGGTCGACGCGGCGAGCGCCTCGGCGGAGGCGGGGTCGGAGACATCGACCGAGGTGAAACTCGCGACGCCCCCGTCGGCGACGATCTGTTTGGCGACCTGCTCGCCGAGTTCGGCGTCGATGTCGGCGACCACTACGTTCGCGCCCTCGGCGGCGAGCGCACGCGCGTACGCCTCGCCGATCCCCTGGGCGGCGCCGGTGACGATCGCGGTGCGACCGGTGAAACGTGCCATCGGAAAAGTCCTTTCGGAAGTTCGGGTCAGCTCGCGGGTTCGGCGACGAGCTTGGTCTCCAGGTACTCCTCGAAACCGGCCACACCCATCTCGCGGCCGATCCCGGACTGCTTGTAACCCCCGAACGGGGCGTCGGCGGCGTACCAGATGCCGCCGTTGACGCCCAGCGTGCCGGTCCGTACACCTGCGACGACCCGCGCGATGCGGTCCGGATCGGTGCCGTACACCGAACCCGAGAGGCCGTAGGGGGAGTCGTTGGCGATGCGGATCGCGTCGTCGTCACCGTCGTGAGGGATGATCACGAGCACCGGGCCGAAGATCTCCTCCTGCGCCGTGCGCGCGGAGTTGTCGAGGCCGGCGATGAGGGTGGGCTCGACGAAGAAGCCGCGCTCGTGTTCGGCCGGACGTCCGCCGCCGGTGACGATCGTGCCGCCCTCCTCGACGGCGAGGCGGATGTAGCCCTCCACGCGCTGCCGCTGCTTCTCGGAGATGAGCGGCCCGCACACCGTGCCGGGATCGCGCGGGTCGCCGGGCCGGATACCGCTCATGGACTTCGCGGTCAGGGCCACGGCTTCGTCGTACCGTTCGCGGGGGACGAGCAGGCGCGTGGTGATCGCGCAGCCCTGGCCGGCGTGCGTGCACACGGTGAAGGCCGCCATCGAGCAGGCGCCGCGCAGGTCGGTGTCGTCGAGGACGATGAACGCCGACTTGCCGCCGAGTTCGAGGAAGACCTTCTTGAGGTTCTCGGAGGCCGCGCGCATCACGGCCCGGCCGGTCGCGGTGGAACCGGTGAACGAGATCAGGTCGACGCGCGGATCCTCGCTCAGCTGTGCGCCGAGCCGGTGGTCGCTCGAGGTGACGATGTTCAGTACTCCCGGCGGGATGTCGGTCTCCTCGGCCGCGATCCGCCCGACCAGTGCCGCGCACCACGGGGTGTCGGGGGCGGGCTTGAGCACCACGGTGTTCCCGGCGGCGAGAGCGGGCCCGAGCTTGGCGAAGTTGATCTGGTGCGGGAAGTTCCACGGCGTGATCGCGCCGACGACCCCGACCGCCTCCTTGAGCAGATAGCGGTGGGTCGGGATACCCATGGGGGAGGCGTTGCCGAGATCCTGCGTCCACGCGTAGCTCTCGGCGAGGTCGGCGAAGTAGAGCAGGTCGTCGATGGGGCCTTCGAGATGCGCGGCGCTCGTGAGGAATCGGGGAGCACCGACCTCGGCGATGGTGATCTCCCGCAGTTCCTCGATGTGTTCGCGCAGGGCGTCGCGCAACTGGCGGAGGCAGCGGGCCCGGAAGGTGTGGTCGCGTGACCAGTCGGTGTCGTCGAAGGCGCGACGCGCGGCCGCGATCGCGGCGTCCATGTCGGTGGCGGTGCCCTCGGCCGCGTGACCGAGCAGTTCTTCGGTGCTCGGATCGGTGATCGCGAAGGTGCCTCCGCTGCCGGGTACGAGCTTGCCGTCGATCAGAAGGGTGGAGCTGTCGGTGGGGCGAAGTGTCATCAGACGTTCCCTCGGTTCTGGACAGGTGTCTGGACTATAGTTCGGGCACTCGAGGCAGCGCAATGGGTGAACGGGGAACCTTATGGCAGACAACAATTCGGGGACGGACAATTCGACCCCGCTCGCGGGCCGCGTCGTGGTCGTGACCGGATCCAGCCGGGGGATCGGACGGGCGGTGGCGCGAACCCTCGTGGACGAGGGTGCGCGGGTGGTGGTCAACGGCCGCGACGCCGACGCGGTGCGCGACACCGTGTCGGAGCTCGTGTCGCAGGGCGGCAGTGCGGTCGGAGTGCCCGGTTCGGCGGCCGCCTCCGGGGTCGCGGAGGATCTCCTCGCCACGGCCCTCGACGAGTTCGGCGCGGCGGACGCGCTGATCAACTGTGCCGGAACCGCGGAACCTCCGGGCTCGTCGATCCTCACGGTCACCGACGAGGAGTGGGACGACCTGATCGACTCCCATCTGACCGGCACCTTCCGTACGTGCCGGGTGTTCGCGCCCCGGTTCGTGGCGCAGGGGAGCGGGGCGATCGTCAACACCGGATCGTTCGCGTTCCTCGGCGACTACGGCGGTACCGGATATCCGGCCGGAAAGGGGGCGGTGGACAGCCTGACCGCGGCGATCGCTGCAGAACTACGCGAGCACGGAGTGCGGGCCAACGTCGTGTGCCCGGGAGCCCGCACTCGGCTGTCGACGGGACCGGAGTACGAGCGGCACATCGAGCGACTGCACGAGCGCGGACTGCTCGACGACGTCACCTACGAGGGCTCGCGCAACCCGGCGCCGCCGGAGTACGTGGCGCGGCTCTACGCCTTCCTCGTGAGCGACCTGGCGTCCGTGACCGGCGGAATCTTCGCCGGCTCCGGATGTTTCGTCGGGCGGTTCGACAAGCCGGCACCGACGCTGCTGGCGTGGCGGGACCACGACACGTCGCCGCCCTGGACACTCGGCGAACTCGCCCATCTCGTGGAAGGCGCGAGTCGTGCGGGAGCGCCGGGTTAGGTCGATCCTCGACGAGCTCCGTCGCGTGAGGGCAGTGCTCAGAAGACCCGCAGTCCGAGGCGTCGCCGCGTGCGCAGATCGAGCAGATATGCCTTCCACAGCAACGGCCACACCCACGGCGTGACGCGGTGCAGGCGCCGGACCGCCACGAGATAGCGGTCGAAACGCCGCTGGTCGTCGGCGGTCCACGGGTAGTGCATGAGGTCGCGGAACTCCGGCGGCAGCGCACCGCGCGTGATCAGTTCGAACGACCTGCCGAGCACCCGGTGGATCCCGCGGCCCAGTCGTCCGAGACGCACCTCGAGGAACGCGAGATTGCAGAGTTCGGTGAGGTACTCGCGCACCTGCTCGTTCATGGAGATGTCGGCGACGCCGGCCTTCCACAGTTCCTCGTACTCCTCGCGGGTCGTGGGCCACGACTCCGGTCGGACGTTCAGTGTCGTCGCGAGGGTCGCGCCGTCGCGAAGGATGCGGGCGTACTGCTCCTCGGTGAGCGGGCCGTACAGGAATTCGTGCTGGTCGATGAAGTACTTGAGCAGGCAGACCGCGACCCACAACTGCAGGGCGGGGGAGTTGGCGCTGTAGCGGACCTCCGCGCCGGGTGACGACGTGACCCGCGCGTGGATCTTCCGCACCGACTCGCGGACGAAATCGCGGTCGGCGTCGTTACCGAACACCGCGACCGCCAGATAGGTGCCGGTCGTGCGGGCCCGCTTGACCGGATGGAGATCGGCGCGGCCGGTATCGACCGTGCTGTCGACGACGCCCTGGCCGACGCCGGGATGGGCGAGCTGCATGATGACGTTGGCGGCGTTGATCGTGCCACCGAGCGGTGAGACGAGATCGCCGAGAGTGTCGATCGTCCGCATGGCCCCTCCATCTGAAGACGGACGTGTTCAGTTGATGCGTGCCACTCTAGCGTGTCTTCGTGGGGTCGAGGGAGGCGCCGGCCAGAACTCCGCGCACGACCGCTTCGTAGATGCGGTCGAGATCGAGCTCGTCGCCCAGGAAGCCGCTGCTCTGGAGAACCGCGAAACCGTGCAGGGCGGCGAACATGCCGACCGCGGCCTCGAGCGTCTCCTCCTCCGGAACGCCGCAGGATGCGAGCATCGTTCGCAGAGCGACGTTGGCGTCCAGTGCGGCGGCGAGCAGACCGTCGCGATCGACCGGTGCAGTGGTCAATGCTTCGTAGCGGCGGGGATGTTCGACGGCCCAGATGTGGTGGGCGTCGATCAGCGCGCGCAACCCGTCGACGCCGCTGCGGCCCATCGCGACCTCCCGCAGATGCGCTCCGAGATCGCTCATCGCGCGGATCTGCACGGTCGCCCGCACATCGTCGAGATTGCGGACGTGGTTGTACAGCGAGGGCGTGACGATTCCCAAGCGCGACGAGAGGGTGCTCATCGTGAGCTGTTCCCATCCCAGCTCGTCGACGATCCCGAGCGCGGCTGCGACGACCTTGTCGCGGGTCAGTGTCCGCCGACGCACGGGTCGGGAGTTGTCGTCTGCCATGAAAGCAGTCTAAGGGGCTTCCATTCCAAACGAAGGTGAGTAGTTTGTAAACGAATGCCATTCGTACAATCCCACGAGAGCGGCTTCATGACGACTTCACCCACAGATCTCAAGAACCCCGACGTCTTCGCCCAGGGGGTCCCGCACGACTACTTCTCCGAACTCCGGCGCACCTGTCCGGTCCACCGCCAACCCGAGGAGGGCGGCGCGGGCTTCTGGGCCGTCACCCGGCACGCCGACGTCATCGCGGTCTCCCGCGACAGCACGACTTTCTCCTCGGCCCTCGGGACCACCCAGATCGACGATTTCGACGAGGAGACACGCCTGAAACAGGCGTCCATGCTGCTCAACCTCGATCCGCCGGAGCACACCCGCCTTCGGCAACTCGTGAGCCGTGGCTTCACCCCGCGCATGGTGAAGACGCTCGAGGAGCGCATCCGGCGGACGTGCGAACGCACCGTCGACGCCGCGATCGAGGCCGCACGCGACGGCACGGTGATCGACTTCGTCCCGGCGATCTCGGCACCACTGCCGCTGGAGGTGATCGCAGCGCTGCTCGGCGCACCGGCCGAGGACGTCGGCAAGCTCTACGACTGGTCGAACCGCATGATCGGCTGGGACGACCCCGAATACGGCACCACCCAGGAGGACGGCGAGCTCGCCGCCGCCGAGATCTTCCTGTACGCCAACGAGATCGCCGCGCAACGACGCATCGAACCGCGCGACGACATCGTCTCGAAGCTGGTGTGTCCCGACGAGAACGGCGACACGCTCTCCGAGATGGAGTTCGACATGTTCTTCGTCCTGCTCGTCATCGCGGGCAACGAGACGACGCGCAACGCGATCTCGGGCGGGATGCAGGCCTTCGTCGATCATCCCGAACAATGGCGCCGGCTGCAGGGCGATCCCGGTCTGATCGACAGCGCCGTGGAGGAGATCCTGCGCTGGGTCACGCCCGTGGTCGGCTTCCGCCGCACGCCCACCTGTCCGGCCGCGATCGGCGACCAGCAGGTCGAACGGGGCGACAAGGTGATCGTCTACTACCCGAGCGCGAACCGCGACGAGGAGGTCTTCGACGACGCGCACGTCTTCGACATCGGGCGCGAGCACAATCCGCACGTCGCCTTCGGTGGGACGGGTGTGCACTTCTGCCTCGGGGCACATCTGGCGCGACTCGAACTGCGGATCATGTTCGAGACCCTCGCCGCCCGGATCGACCGGGTCGAGCCGGCGGGTGAACCGCGGCGGTTGCGATCGAATTTCATCAACGGCATCAAGTCCATGCCCGTCCGTATCCACCCACGAGAGCGCTGAATTCGCCGAATGAACGCGCTGCGGGCATTGCCGACCCCCTCCAACCGTAGTAATGTCCAGACACGTGTCCAGAAACGTGAATCTCGAATCGACCCGTCGCCGCCTGACCGAGAAGCAGGCCGACACGGTTGCGAGGCTCACGCAGGCCGCGGTCGAGGTGCTCCGCGAGGAGGGATTCACGGGGTTGACGGTGCGTATGGTCGCCGCCCGCGCCGGTGTCGCCCCGGCCACCGCCTACACCTACTTCTCGTCGAAGGAACACCTCGTCGCCGAGGTGTTCTGGCGTCGCTTGGCCAACGCTCCCACGGCCGACGCCGAGAGCACGAGCCGTGCCGATCGGGTGGTCGCGGTGCTGCGGGGAATCGCGCTGTTGCTGGCCGACGAACCCGAACTCGCCGCCGCCGTCACCAGTGCACTGCTCGGTCACGACCCCGATGTCGAACACCTGCGCGCGCGCATCGGACTCGACATCCGTCACCGGATCTCGGCGGCGCTCGGCGCCGACTCCGATCCCGACGAACTCGAAGCACTCGAACTGCTCTACGCCGGCGCGCTGGTCCGGGCCGGCATGGGCTACGGCACCTACGAGAAACTCGCCGACAGGCTGGAGACATCCGCCCGACTTCTATTGGAGTGATCCATGATCCAGGCATCCCCGGGCTCCGCGTCGCACGCAGGGCCCGCATCGCCCGATCCACCGACGCTCGGCCCCGTGGTCTTCAACCCGTACGACTACGCCTTCCACGACGATCCGTATCCCACCTACCGCCGCCTCCGTGAGGAGGAACCGGCCTACTACAACCCCGACCTCGAATTCTGGGCGCTGTCCCGCCACGCCGACGTCGTCGCGGCCTTCCGCGACAACACCCGGCTCTCGAGTGCCAACGGTGTCTCGCTCGATCCGTCCGCCTACGGCCCGGGCGCCCACAAGGTGATGTCCTTCCTCGCGATGGACGACCCGCGTCACATGCGCATGCGTCGCCTCGTCTCCAAGGGCTTCACCCCGCGTCGCGTCGCCGACCTCGAGGAGCGCATCCTCGAGCTGACCCTGCGTTATCTCGAACCTGCCGTCGAAGCAGGGGAATTCGACTGGATCTCGGAGTTCGCGGGCAAGCTGCCCATGGATGTGATCTCCGAACTCATGGGCGTGCCCGAATCCGATCGCGACGAGATCCGCAGACTCGCCGACCTCGTCGTCCATCGCGAGGAGGGTGTGCTCGACGTACCGGTCGCCGCGATGGAGGCGTCACTGCACCTGGTCGGCTACTACGCCGACATGCTCGCCGAGCGCCGGAAGCAGGAGACCTCCGATCTCACGTCGGCGCTGCTGGCCGCCGAGATCGACGGCGACCGGCTCACCGACGACGAGATCATCGGATTCATGTTCCTCATGGTGGTCGCAGGCAACGAGACCACCACGAAACTCCTCGGCAACGCCCTCTACTGGGGCGCGCACGACAAGTCCGAGGTGTCGCGGGTGCTCCGCGATCCCACGCGTGCACCGCAATGGGTGGAGGAGACGCTCCGCTACGACACCTCGAGCCAGATCGTCGCCCGCACCGCCGTCGACGACATCGACCTGCACGACGCCACCATCCGTTCCGGCGACAAGGTCCTGCTGCTCATCGGCTCCGCCAACCGCGACTCCGACGTCTTCGACGCCGCCGACGACTTCCGCATCGGACGCGACAGCTCCCAGAAGATCGCCAGCTTCGGTGGGGGAGTTCACTTCTGCCTCGGCGCGCATCTCGCCCGACTCGAGGCGAACATCGCACTCGAACAGTTCGCCCGGCGCGTCGCCGACTACGAGATCGACGAGGACCGTTGCGAACGCGTCCACTCCACCAATGTCCGAGGCTTCGCGGCCCTTCCTGTAGAGGTCACCGAACGACATGCCTAGATTCGAACCCCATCCCGACCGCCGTCCCGCGCTGGTCGCCGGCGCCTCCTCCGGGATCGGTACGGCCACCGCCTACGCGCTCGCCGAGCACGGGCATCCCGTCGCTCTGGGTGCTCGTCGCGTGGAGGAATGCACGGCGATCGCCGAGAAGATCCGTGGTGAGGGAGGAGAAGCCTTCGCCCACTTCCTCGACGTGTCGTCCACCGAATCCGTCGACGAGTTCGTCACGGCGGCCGAGGAGACCCTCGGACCCACGGAGATCGTCGTCTCGGGAGCGGGTGACATGGACTTCGCGCTGCCTCACGAGATGGATCCCGACCGCTTCGCCTTCCAGGTGAACGTGCACCTGATGGGTACGCAACGACTCGCCCACCGCGCGCTGCCCGGCATGATCGACCGACGGCGCGGCGACTTCGTCGTGATCGGATCCGACTGTGCCGTGATACCCCGGCCTTGGATGGGCGCATACAACGCGGCGAAGACCGGTCTCGAAGCGCTCGTCCGCGAGATGCGGATGGAACTCGAGGGCACGGGCGTCCGGGCGTCGGTCGTGCGCCCGGGGCCGACGCAGACCGGTGCCGGCATGTCTGCGCCGGCAGAGGTCCTCGAACCGATGCTCGAGGACTGGGGCACATGGGGATTCGCCCGGCACCCGTATTTCCTTCGTGCATCCGACATCGCCGCGGCCGCGCTCTCCGTCGTCTCGGCCCCTCGCGGTGCCCACATCGTGCTCATCGAGGTTCAACCCGAAGCACCCCTGCGGAAGGACCGTTCATGACCACACTCGTCGAGCCCCGGCGTGTGTCCGGCGGCGAACACGAACACGGCCACCTCGAGGAACTGCGCACCGATCCCATCGCGCTCATGCGCCGCGTCCGCCAGGAGTGCGGCGACGTCGGTGTCTTCCAGCTCGCCGACAAGAAGGTCGTGCTCCTCTCCGGGGCGGAGGCCAACGAGTTCTTCTTCCGCGCTGCGGATGAGGAACTCGACCAGCAGGCGGCCTATCCCTTCATGAAGCCGGTTTTCGGGGAGGGGGTCGTCTTCGATGCGAGCCCCGAGCGCCGTAAGGAGATGCTGCACAACTCGGCGCTGCGCGGCGAACAGATGAGAGGCCACGCGGCGACCATCGACCGCGAGGTCCAGGACATGGTCGCCGACTGGGGCGACGAAGGCGAAATCGACCTGCTCGAATTCTTCGCCGAGCTGACCATCTACACCTCGTCGGCCTGCCTGATCGGCAAGAAGTTCCGCGACCAGCTCGACGGCCGATTCGCCCACCTCTACCACGACCTCGAAAAAGGTACCGACGCACTGGCCTTCGTCGATCCCTACGCGCCGATCGAGAGTTTCCGGCGACGCGACGAGGCCCGCCGCGGACTCGTGGCACTCGTGCAGGAGATCATGGACGGACGCATCGCGAATCCGCCGGAGGGCAAGGAGGATCGCGACATGCTCGACGTCCTCGTCTCCATCGAGGACGAGGACGGCAACGAACGGTTCAGCGCCGACGAGATCACCGGCATCTTCATCTCGATGATGTTCGCGGGTCACCACACCACCTCGGGTACGGCGGCCTGGGCGCTGATCGAACTGCTGCGGCATCCCGAGTACATGGAGCGGGTGACCGAGGAACTCGACGTCCTCTACGCCGACGGTGAAAGCGTGAGCTTCCATGCGCTGCGGCAGATCCCGATTCTCGAGGCGGTGCTCAAGGAGACGCTGCGGCTGCATCCGCCGCTCATCCTGCTCCTGCGGGTGGCCCAGGACGACTTCGAGGTCGCCGGATACCGCATCGCGCGAGGCGATCTCGTCGGTGCCACCCCCGCGATCTCCAATCGGATCCCGGAGGACTTCCCCGCCCCCGACACCTTCGATCCGGGCCGGTACATCGACCCCAACCAGGAGGACATCGTCAACCGGTGGACCTGGATACCGTTCGGAGCCGGCCGGCACCGCTGTGTGGGAGCGGCATTCGCGCTCATGCAGTTGAAGGCCATATTCTCGGTCCTGCTGCGCGACTTCGAGTTCGAGTTGTCCCAGCCGCCCGAAACCTATCGCAACGATCACTCGAAGATGGTGGTCCAGCTCGAGCAGCCGTGTGCCGTGCGGTACCGACGTCGCACCCGGGGGGCATCGAACAGCGGTACGGCGACGCAGGAGTGAGGTTCGCGAGATGAGGATCGAAGCAGATCTCGATCTGTGCCAGGGGCACGCGATGTGCTCGATGGAGGCGCCGGACGTGTTCGCCGTCGCCAAGCGGGGTGAGGTGGAGATCCTTCTCGACCCCGTGCCGGACGAGATGCACGTAGATGCACGAGCAGCCGTGAAGTACTGCCCCACACAAGCCCTTCGCATCGTCGAAGACTGAGGATCAGGAGACCGGATGGCCACGTTCGATCGTGCCGAGCTCGACGAGATGATCACCCGCTGGGTCGACGCCAACAAGCGCGCCGAGGCCGAGGGCGACTGGAAGCCGCTGGCCGAGATGTACACCGAGGACGCCACCTACGGCTGGAACTACGGTCCGAAGGACGAGTTCATGGCCGTGGGCCGTGAGGAGATCCGCGAACTCGCGCTCGGTCAGGAGATGGACGGACTCGAGGGCTGGCAGTATCCCTACCAGCAGTTCGTCGTCGACGACCGGTCGGGCGACGTGATCGGCTTCTGGAAGCAGATGGCCGATGCGACCCGCGAGGACGGCGAGCACTACTCCGTCCACGGCATCGGCGGGAGCTGGTTCCGGTACGGCGGCGACTTCCAGTGGTCGTGGCAGCGCGACTTCTTCGACTTCGGCAACGTCTCGCACCTGTTCCTCGAGATGATCACCGCGAACGCGCTGTCCGACGGCATGCAGAAACGGATCGAGCGATCGACGGCGAAGAAGCGCCTTCCCGGCTGGTACCGGGTCGGCGAGTCACCGGTTCCGTTGTGGTGACAACCGTGGACACCGGCGGATCGTTCGCCGCGCTCTCCCGCACCGACCTCGCCGCGCTCGTCCCCGAACTGTTGCTGTGCGGTCAGCTCATCGACCGTTCGGGGATGGCGCATCTGATCTCGGCGTTCGGTCGGGAGGGCATGGCGGAGGTGGCCATCGAGGAATGGCAGGCGTCGTCGCCGTGGTACACGCGCCGCATGCAGCGTGCCCTGAAGTTCGAGGGCGACGACGTCGTCACCATCTTCAAGGGCATGCAACTCGATATCGGGGCGCCCCCGCAGTTCATGGACTTCCGCTATCGCGTCGACGACCGCGACCACGGCGAGTTCTCGCTCGACCATTGCGGGGCGCTG
>NZ_AJVB01000028.1:0-20318 GCF_000278445.1 Rhodococcus sp. R1101 | reverse complement strand
CCCGAGCTTCGCGCGATCTTCGCCGAGTTGCTGAACATTCCCGCCGAGAACCTCATCGCGGGCAACAACGCGAGCCTCGAGATCATGCACGATCTCGTTGTCTGGTCGTTGCTGCACGGCACGGTCGACTCGCCGCGCCCGTGGTCGCAGGAGCCGGTCGTCAAGTTCCTGTGCCCGGCACCCGGCTACGACCGGCACTTCGCGATCACCGAGTCGCTCGGCATCGAGATGATCCCCGTGCCGCTGCGCGAGGACGGCCCCGACGTGCGGTTCGTCGCCGATCTCGTCGCGAACGATCCGCAGATCAAGGGCATGTGGACGGTGCCCACCTACTCGAATCCGACCGGAGCGGTGTACTCCGAGGAGGTCGCCCGCGAGCTGGTGTCGATGCCGACGGCCGCTCCCGACTTCCGGATCTTCTGGGACAACGCCTACGCGGTGCACCCGCTCACCGAGCACCTCGCGCCCGCGATCGACATTCTCGGTCTGGCCGCGCAGGCCGGTCACCCCAACCGTGTGTTCGCGCTGGCGTCCACCTCGAAGATCACCTTCGCCGGCGCAGGCGTGAGTTTCTTCGGCAGCTCCACCGAGAACCTCGCCTGGTACCAGAAGTACCTGGGCATCAAGTCCATCGGCCCCGACAAAGTCAACCAGCTGCGCCACCTGCGCTTCTTCCGCGACGCCGAGGGTGTGCGCGCCCACATGGCGAAGCACCGCGAGATCCTCGCGCCGAAGTTCGCGCTGGTCCGCCGCGTCCTCGAGGAACGCCTGGGTGCGTCGAAGGTCGCGTCGTGGACCGAGCCCGAGGGTGGATACTTCATCAGCCTCGACGTCGTCGAGGGCACGGCAGCCCGTGTCATCGCCCTGGCGAAGGAAGCGGGGATCGCGCTGACGGGTGCCGGTTCGGCGTTCCCGTACAAGAAGGACCCCGAGAACAAGAACATCCGTCTCGCCCCGAGCTTCCCTTCGCTCGGTGAGCTGGAGAAGGCCATGGACGGTGTCGCGACTTGCGTGCTGCTCGCCGCAGCGGAGAAGGCGCTCGCCGGTAAGTAGTGCGCCGACAGGCACGCAACGCGAGGACGAGGCTCGCAACACCAGCAGTGACTGCCGGTGTTGCGAGCCTCTTTTCTGTGTTGCGTACCTCCCCGGTTGCAGAGTCTGTGAGTTTGTTCCCAGCCTGTGGATAAAGTTGTGGACAACACGTGGATGGGCGGTGGACAACCCCGAGCCGCCCTGTTCGGAGCGTTTTCGGGACCCGGCGTCACACCGACTTGCTTTCCCCTCCCGACCTGACATACTCGCGGGTCAGGGTCGCCGCATACCGTGCGGCGGGTTCGGAAGTGGTGAGTGTGATGGAAAACCGCGCGCTCGTGGATTCCGGAGTCGGCGTATCGGCCGTCGGATCTGTCACGGGGTGTGTCGGCGTACTGAAGGTGTTCCTCCTGGCGCTCGACATCGAGGCGGCGCCCGAGACGCCGCCGCGAGTTCCGCCCGTCGAGAAGATGGAGCCCTTCCTTCCCGCACGCATCGCCGATCACCCCGATACCGACCACGGTGTGCGTCCTCCGTGCCTGCTCGCCTTCCGGCACATCGTCGACCCGGCACGGCCGGCCGTCTCGTTCGGCGCGTCGACGGGTTCGCTGCGGGAGGCCCCGGATGCGACCCGGCCGTATGTGGGGCACCCCGCGACGTGCGTGTCGCTGTGGGACGTCCCGGGTCACGGCCTCGTGCTGGCGCTGGAATCGCTGACGGACAACGGCTCCCCGCTGATCGACTGGCGGAGCGACCCGCTGCAGGACCGCGACGGAGCCGGTCTGCGTCCCGTGCTCGGCGAGTTCCTCGCACCCTTCGAGCTGACGGCCGACGACTGCCTGAACGATGTGTTCCCGGGCCTGAACAGGCGGTTGTGCGCGCCGACGACATTCCGTCCCCTCCACGAACTCGTCGTCCACCGCCACCGGGGGGTAGGTGATCGGGAGGTCGTCGAGGGGATGGTCGTGGAAGTGCTCTCCAGCGGTGGCGAGCGCGTCCGTTCTCTCGTCGACGGACCGCGTATCGGTCCGGAGGCCCGCGCCGCGGCACGGTCCTGGGGTGTGCTGTGGGGATGGGACCGCGTGCCGCTGGTGGACCGGCCCGTGCAGCCGGGCGCCGCTCTCGCGGTGCGGGAGGATTCCGGTGCGGTGCTGTTCGACCTCGAGGCCACCTCCCTCGGCAGCGACTATGTCGGGCACGGCACCCGCGAGATGATCTACGGGCTCATCCCGTGGGTGGCGGCGCGAGCGCGGGCCTCGGCCGACTACTGGACGATCATGGACCGTCTGCGCCACCCCGACGGGCTCCGCGGGGATAAGCTGGCCACCGTTCTCGACGACATCGCGATCATGCAGGCCCGCCGGATGGACCGCCTTCTCCTGCGCAAGGAATCGCTCCACGACGACCGGTTCCACTCGTGGACGCACTCCACCCAGCTGCGCTCCCTCATAGCCGGCCGGGTCGCCGCCGAGATGGCGGAACTCGACGCGGAACTGTCCGAGATCGTGGAAGTCGTCGAGCACGCGTTGCTGCACAGTGCGGAGCTGCGCGGGGCGAGGCACACCCGCCTCGCCCAGGGGTGGTCCGCGGCTGCGTCGGTCATCGCCGTCGTGGCGTTGTTCGCTGCGCTGGCCGCCGTTCCGGCAACGTCGCAACCGACTCTCTTCCCGCACTGGTTGCACGCGCTGACCACGTCGATCGCCCTCACGCTGGGCATCGTGATCGCGGTGGTCGTGTGGCGCCGGCCCTGACGCGCAGGGCATGATCGTCGTCATGTCATCGACGCTGAACCTGGTCGGAGATCCCGACGCCGACGCACTGCTGGCCGAGGACCCGCTGGCCCTTCTCATCGGCATGCTGCTCGACCAGCAGGTGCCGATGGAGGTCGCGTTCGCGGGACCGAAGAAGCTCGCCGACCGTCTCGGTGGTCTCGACGTGCACCGCATCGCGTCGGCGGATCCCGACGAGTTCGTCGCGGTGTGTGCGCAGCAACCGGCCGTACACCGGTTCCCCACGTCCATGGGTCAGCGGATCCAGGCGCTGTGCGCGGCGATCGTCGAGGACTACGACGGCGACGCCGCAGCATTGTGGACGTCCGGCCACCCGGACGGCAAGGAAGTTCTGCGGAGGCTGAAGAAGCTGCCGGGTTACGGCGACCAGAAGGCACGCATCTTCCTGGCACTGCTCGGCAAGCAGATCGGCGTGCGACCCGAAGGGTGGCGGGAAGCTGCCGGCGACTACGGGCACGAAGGCGCGCGCCGGTCGATCGCCGACGTCGTCGACGAGCAGTCGTTGCGTGAGGTGCGCGAGTTCAAGAAGTCGATGAAGGCTGCGAAGAAGTCGTGAGACGCGCATTCGCAGTGTGTTGTGCCGCTGCCGCATTCGCTTCCGGAGCTGCGGGCGTGGCTTCGGCGGGCGGGGGAGACGACCGGGTCGTCCTCCGGCCCGGCGACGGGATCTCGTTCTCGCCGGAGCCGACACCGGGCTGGTGTTCGGTCGCGGCGGTCGGGCACGACGACGCGGGTCGTCTGGTCGCCATCACGGCGGGGCACTGCCATCGAACGGGATCGTCGTCGATCTGGAAGGTCGACGAACAGCATCGAGGTGCCATCGGTGCCGAAACGGATGTCGCGAGTACGGGTTCGATCGATCCGCTCGGATTCCCCACCGACGAGATCGCCGATTACGCGGTGGTCGTCCTCGACGAGACCCGCGTACGGGGGTCGAACACGTCGGCGCCGAACGACCGCGGAGAACGTGTGGTGCTCGAGTCGGTGGCGGCGTTCGACGAGGGCGAGCTGCCGGTCGGGACACACTGCGCGGCAGGGCGAAGCACGTCGGTGGCCTGCGCGACCGGCGAGGTGCGGGTGGACGAGAACCTGATGTCGTCGCCGTTGCTCATGCGACCGGGCGACTCCGGGGGTCCGCTCGTACGTGCCGAGACGGGTGAGTGGCTGGGACTGTCCGTGGGATACCGGCTCCCGCAGACCCGGGTCTCCGACGACCGGCAGGTTCCCGATACGAGATTCGCCGCCTACCAGCGGGCCGACCGGATCCTCGCCGAGATCGACGCGCGCGACGGGATCGGGTCGGGGTTCCGTCTCGTCGACACCCCCTGACCGATCCCGCCGGCGTTACTGTCAGAGTTCGTTGAAGCGTGGAATCAGGTGCTCCGCAACGTTCTTCGCTTCGTCGATGAGTGGCCATCCGGCGAGGATCAGGGAGGTCGGTCCGGTCGCGTCGCACAGGGTGCGTACGTGGCCGGTGATCTCGTCCGGGTCGCCGACGTAGTAGACCGCCGACGAACCCGTGGCGAAGATGTCCAGCGGTGACCACGCGGTGATGCCCGCGTAGAGGCCGTCGCCGAGATACAGGTCCTCAGGTTCGGGGAGCCTGCCGGCGTTGATGGAGTCGACCCAGCCCTGCCGCTGCGCGTCGCGCGCGGTGAAGGTCTTCAGATCCTGCTTGCCGTGGGTGCGGCGGCGGACCGCCTTGCCGAGCACGTCCTGGATCCGCTCGATGCCGGCCTTCTCGAACAGCGACCGGAACCGCTCGAGCGCTTCGTCCCGGTTCGGGCGCACGATCACGCCGGACAGCGCGCCGAAGTCGGTGTACTCGCGTCCCTCCGCAGCAGCGGATTCGCGGGCAGCGGTGAACTTCTGCGTGACGAACGAGGTCTCGCGCAGCATGATCAGGTAGGCGTCGAGGATCTTGCCGGCGTTCTGCAGGCCGGCGGGGGAGTCGCCCGTGCCCCACAGCGGCACCGCACGGTCGGCCGGCGCGTCGATGCGCAACGGGGTGTTCGGGAAGTTCGACTCGGTGCCTTCGGCGTAGATCCGGCGGAATTCGTCCCAGTACTTCTCGCCGAGCTCGTACCGCCGGTCGTGCTCGACGTTCATGTCGTACTTGGTGAGGATGTTCTCCCGGCCGTTGACCGAGTTGATCATCAGACGGCCACCGCTGAACGCGTCGAAGGTCAGGGCCTTCTCGGCGAGCAGTCGCGCGGGCATCATGTTCGCGTAGATCGCGACGAGGAACTTCATCCGGCTGGTGTGCGCGGCCGCCCACGTCGCCGAGATGAACGGATCGTTCGGCCAGGTGGCGACGAGCGCGCCCTCGAAGCCGCCGTCGTCGATGGTCTTCGCGAGTTCGATCTGCCGCTGCCCGTCCACCGGGTACAACCCGCCGGGGCTCCAGGGGTAGTCGCCGTCGGCCTGGGTGAGATACCAGAAGGTCTTGACAGGCATTACTTCGTGTCCTTCGAGGGGAGTTCGAACGGCTCGACGCGGGCGCGGGCGCGCACCGTGTCGGCGTCCACGGTGAACAGGGCGTCGAGGTAGGCGACGGCGAACGAGCCCGGGCCGGTGGAGTTCTCCTCGGCGATCTCGGAAGCCACCGCGACGTGCGTGTGTGCTGCGGCGAGGCCCGCGAGCGGGGTCTCCGCGACCGCGAGGTAGGCGGCGACGAGACCACCGAGAGAGCATCCCGTGGAGGTCACGCGCGGCAGCATCGCGCTGCCACCGGCGATGCGTAGCCCGACGATCGAGCCTTCGCGGTCGCGGCCGACGAGATGGTCGACGGGGCCGGAGGCCGACACGGCGTCGGCGCGATCGAGCAGGGTCAGGGCGGCGGGCACGGCGGCAGCGGCCTCGTCGGCGCTGTCGACGCCGCGCGTGTCGCCACCCAGACCGGCCAGCGCGATGATCTCGGAGGCGTTGCCGCGGATCGCGGTGGGACGGAACTTCAGCAGGTCGGCGGCGAGCGAGGTGCGCCACGCGAGTCCGCCCACACCGACGGGGTCGAGGACCCAGGGTGTGCCGGCCTCGTGCGCGGCCTCGGCCGCGCGGGTGAAGGCCACCGAGGTCTCGTCGAAGGGCGTGCCGAGGTTGACGAGCACTCCACCGGCGATGCGTGCGAAATCGCCTGCCTCATGGGCATTGTCGATGTGCGCGTTGCTGGCGCCCGCGGCGAGCAGCACGTTGGTGAGGAAGTTGGCCGAAACGATGTTGGTCAGCGAGTGCACGAGTGGGGTCCGCGCGCGCAGAGCGTCGAGGGTGGCGGCGAGATCGTCGATGGTGGGGATCGTGGTCACGGAAGATCCTGTCGGGGGAGGGGAGAGGACGAAGCGGTCAGGATCGCGGACATCGCATCATGCGCCGCCCTTCTCTTCTCCGAGTGTCCGCATGGGGAGGGCGGGGTCGGCCGTCCACTCCTCGAGCGAGCCGTCGTAGACGGCGACGTCGTCGTGTCCCGTCCGTACCAGGGCGAGCGCCAGCAGGCAGGCCGAGACGCCGCCACCGCAGTACAGGATCAGCGGCGGGGAGGTATCGGTGAGCACCTGCTCGGTGAGCTCGCCGATCCGATCGGTGCTCCGCAGGATCCCGTCGGTGAGCAGGCTCTTGGCCGGCAGGTTCCGGCTCCCGTCGATGTGCCCGCGGCGTGCGTAACGGGTGGTGGCGGTGCCCGCGAACTGCGCGGCGTCGAGTGCGCAGACGAGGGTGCCCGGTGCGTCGCCGGACACCACGGCGAGCACGTCGTCGCGGTCGAGCCACAGGCCGCGGTCGGGCCGCGCGGTCCGAGGCGTGGCGGGGTGGCGTTCGGCGGCGTCGCCGGCCTCCACGGGCAGGTCGAGTGCGGTCCAGCGGGCGAAGCCACCGTCGAGGACGCGGGCGGAGACGCCGATGTTGCGCAGCATCCACCACAGCCGGGACGCCCAGGTCATGCCGCCGTCGTCGTAGACGACGAGGTCGGCCTCGGGGGCCACGCCGAGTTCGGCCAGGGCTGCCGCGAGGGCGTCCGGAGTGGGACGGGTGAAGTGCAGGTCGGGGTCCGGGGCGCTGAATCCACCGAGCAGGTCGGCGTGCAGAGACCCGGGGATGTGTGCGGCGCGCCAGGTCGCGTAGCCGGATTCCGGCCGGTAGTCGCCGTCGAATCGGGGCTTCGGAAAGGTGACCGTGGCGTGCAGGACGGTGTATGCACCGGGATCGTTCGAGAGCTCGTCGGCGCTGATCAGCACCTGTTCGTCTCGAAAACTCGCCTCGGTCACGCGTTCGGTCCTCTCGTCGTGTTCGCCCCGACCGACGCTAAACGACGAATAGCGTATACGCAAGTATTCACGCGTTGACGGTGGCATAATCGGCGCACGTAACCGGCATGCCTACGGAGGGTGTAGATGACCGAGCAGGACGCGACGGCCGAGCTGGAGAGCTCGCTTCTCGTCGAACCGCCCACCGGGCGCGACGACCAGACCTCCAGGCAGTACCTGCGCCTGCGCTCGGACATCCTCGCCGGGAAGTTCCCGCGCGGCGCCGCTCTGCACGAGACCCAGCTCAGCGAGACCTACGGGGCCTCCCGCACCCCCATCCGCGAGGCGCTCAACTGGCTCGCGCACGACGGTCTGCTCGAACGGGCGAGCCGCGGCTTCCGGGTGCGTTCCGGTACTCCCGAGGACGTCATCGAGATCTATGCGGCGCGCGTCGCGCTCGAATCCGAGGCGGCCGGAGCCGCGGCGGTCCGGCACACCGATCTCGACATGGCCCGGCTCGAGCGGCTGCACGATTCGTGCTGCTCCGCCACCGACGATGCCGCGGTGCGCATCGGGAACTTCCGGTTCCACGAGGCGCTGTGGCAGGCCGCGCACAACACGACGATCACGACGTTGCTCGTGCGACTGACCACCCAGCTGCGGATCTACGACTCCGGGCCGCCGTCCAACTACGGCGAACCCGATCTGCTCAACCGGGAGCACGCGCAGATCCTCGGCGCGTTGCGGGCGCGGAACGAGTCCGCGGCCCGCGAGCACATGCGTGCTCATCTCGAGCGCAGCCGCGAGCAGCGCATCCGCCTCTTCGCTCGCGGCTGAGCCCGCCCTCCTTCTCGACCGTGGCGAGTCCTTCGTCCTCGAGTTCGGGGATCGTAGGGTGGATCGTGCCCGGGCCGGGGCGTCGGGCGCGATGGATCTCGGTATGCGCCCGACGCAGGAGTGGTCTCGGCCACAGATGGCGGCGGACCGACCTCCGTGCGTGTCGGCCGCCGCCGGTACGCTCGGCGCGTGGCTCTGTACCGGAAGTATCGACCTGCGACCTTCGCGGAGGTGGTGGGGCAGGAGCACGTCACCGTGCCCATCAGCACGGCGCTCGACACAGGCCGCATCAACCACGCCTACCTGTTCTCGGGTCCTCGTGGATGCGGCAAGACGTCCTCGGCCCGTATCCTTGCCCGCTCGCTCAACTGCGAGACGGGCCCCACCTCGACGCCCTGCGGTACGTGCCGGTCGTGCGTGTCGCTCGGGCCGGGTGGCGGCGGCAATCTCGACGTCACCGAACTCGATGCCGCGAGCCACGGCGGTGTCGACGACACCCGCGAACTCCGCGACCGCGCCTTCTACGCTCCCGCCGAGTCGCGCTACCGCATCTTCATCATCGACGAGGCGCACATGGTCACCACGCAGGGCTTCAATGCCCTGCTCAAGATCGTGGAAGAGCCGCCGGAGCACTTGATCTTCGTCTTCGCGACCACCGAGCCCGAGAAGGTGCTGCCGACCATCCGGTCGCGCACGCACCACTACCCGTTCCGGCTGCTCGCCCCCACCGCGATGCGGGGGCTGCTCGAACAGATCTGCGGCCAGGAGAACATTCCGGTCGAGGATGCGGTCTACCCACTGGTCATCCGCGCCGGCGGCGGATCCCCCCGCGACTCGCTGTCGGTGATGGACCAGCTCCTCGCCGGCGCCGGACCCGAAGGCGTCACCTACGACCGCGCCCTGTCGCTGCTCGGCGTCACCGACGTCGCGCTCATCGACGAGGCCGTCGATTCGCTCGCGGCCGGTGACGGCGCGGGGCTGTTCGGCACCGTCGAGAAGGTCATGGACGCCGGACACGACCCGCGTCGCTTCGCCGTCGACCTGCTCGAACGCCTCCGCGACCTCATTCTCATGAAGTCGGTGCCCGATGCTGCCGAGCGTGGGCTCGTCGACGCACCCGGCGACGTCCTCGAGCGGATGCGCGACGAAGCGACCCGTCTGGGTCCGGCCACCCTCACGCGCTACGCCGAGATCGTGCACGCCGGGCTCGGCGAGATGCGTGGGGCGACGTCGCCGCGACTGCTGCTCGAGGTGATGTGTGCGCGCATGCTGCTCCCCGCGGCATCCGATGCGGAAACCGCTGTGCTGCAACGGCTCGAACGTCTCGAACAGGGTATCGTCGCGGCTCCGGCCGGAGATGCTGCACCGAGGCCCGTGTCCGCCCCTGCCACACCGCCCCTCTCGCCCGACGAGCCCGCAGCGCGTTTCCAGCGGCCCTCCCAGCGCCGGGCGAGCGAGGTGCCGCCTGCTGCGCCGCCTCGCGAGGCCGCTCGGCCGCAACCGGAAGCCTCTGGCCAGCAGACCCCTGTCCAGCAGGCACCCGCCCCGCAGGCACCGATGCAGCCTGAACCGGCCCAGTCGGTATCTGCCCCGACGCCGCCTCCCGCTGCGGTGCCGCCTCCCGTCGTTCCGGAGGTGCCGCAGCCGCAGAGTGTGCCCGACGAGGGTGTCGGGCAGGAGATTCCGTCGCCCGCGCCCGCGCCTGCACCCGAGATCGAGGAGCCGGTTGCTCCCGAACCCGAACCCGAACCTGCCCGCGCGACAAGCGGTCCCGATGCAGCCCAGATGCGGGGCGTGTGGTCGGAGGTGCGCGCGAAGGTCCGCGAACGGAGCCGCACCGTCGAGGTGATGCTGTCGGGCGCCACCGTGCGCTCGGTCGACGGCACGCGCGTCGTGCTCGTGCACGACTCCGCTCCGCTCGCGAAGCGACTCGCCGACCCGCGCAACGCTGCAGTCATCGCCGATGCGCTGCACGAGGTCTTCGGTGGCGAGTTCGAGGTCACCTGCGTACACGGCTCGGCTGCGGAGGCGCCCGTCAGAACGCAGGTGCCCGAGAAGAATTCGCGCCCCGCAGGTCAGCCCCGTTTCTCCCGGCCGAGTCAGGCGAAGAACGCCGCGCCGGCTGCGCCCGCCGAAGCCCCCGCCGCACCGCAGCGGCCGGTGGCCACCGCTTCCGCAGCCCCGACTTTCACACGTCCGTCCGTCGAGAACGTCGACGACATCCCGCCGCCCGAAGCCCCCGATCTCCCCGACGATCCGGGGCCGGGCTACGACGCGCCGCCGCCCGACCCGTCACAGATGACGGAGGCGGACGTCGAGGAGATGTTCGCCGAGGCCGCCACACCCGGCGATCCGTCGACGCGCCGCGATCCCGAGGAAGTCGCCATCGAACTGCTCAAGGACGTACTGGGAGCGAAGCCGCTCGACGAGAAATAGTCGTACCGCGTCCGGAGCTGCCGACGAACGGTGTCAGCTCTGCGGATCGTCTCCGTCGGTGCGGTCCGGCGTGAGCTCGTCCCAGGTCGCATCGACCGCGTCGGCGAGCTCGCTGTCGGTAGGCACGAGTTCGCGGATGGGTTCGGGCAGGGTGTCGTAGGTGTAGTTCGCAACCGCCAAGGGAGCGGTCGTGCCCGCGAGCGAATAGCGCACGACGTTGTCGTTGCGCCCCGCGCACAGCAGGATCCCGATGGTCGGTGCGTGCCGGTCCGCGACTCGCAGGTTCTCGTCCACCCAGGAGACGTAGAAACCGAGTTTGCCGGCGTATTCGAGCTCGAACCGGCCGATCTTCAGCTCGACCACCACGAAGCGCGACTGAATCCAGTTGAAGAAGAGCAGGTCGATGTAGAAGTCGTCGTGGTCGACGGTGAAGTGGTACTGGCGGCCGACGAACGCGAACCCGTGCCCCAGTTCGAGGAGTACCTGTTCGAGGCGTGTCATCAGTGCCGCTTCGAGTTCTCGTTCCGCGGCCCGCTCGTCGAGATCGAGGAAATCGAAGATGTACGGGTCGCGGACGAGTTGCTGTGCGAGGTCGGAGTCCTGTGGAGAAAAATGGTCCGGAAAATTCGACGGTGCGGCACCTACACGGCGATGTAACTGCCCGGCGATCTGATGGTCAGAACGTGACGCGACCACCCGTGTTCTGCTGCGCGAGCTGCGTACCAGTCGCGAAGCTCTCGATTGTCGAGCTTGTCGAGAAGGACCGCATGTAGAAGAGATTGCGGCGCGAGAGACCGCGCATGTGTGGAAACTCGGAGCGCAGGTCCCTGGCCAGTTGGTCGACGACCTTCGATCCCCAGCCGTGTACATGTTGACGCTCGAGAAGGGAGTGCCCGAGCGTCCAATACAGGATCAGCAGTTCGGTATTCGCGGCGCGTGTAGCCCGTAGACGCGCTCGACGAACCTGTGCTTCGAGTTCGTCCAGGAATTGCGGATAGTCCTCGGGAAGCCCGACGGTCTTTTTCGGTCACGGCCACATGGTGCCCTCGGGATACGACAGAAATACGAATGCCGCCCTCGTCATGGTCAGCGATCGAAGGGTGCCGTCGCATCGCGGTCACCCGGCGATTCGTATCTGCTGCCGACGGGTATCGCCCCATCATGAACCTGCACGAACTCCTGCGCGCCGTCGAATCCTTCGACGCTGTGGATCGGCCCGCCGAGCGCGTCGCGCAGCGCATACGGCGAGTCCTCGACGGTTCCGTCGTCGACGACCTGCTCCGAGGTTCCTGGCTCGGACACCCCGTCCATCCCCTCCTCGTCACCGTCCCGATCGGATCGTGGATCTCCGCGGCCGTATTGGATGCGCTGCCCGGCCAGCGGGACGCGTCCCGGAAACTCGTCGCCCTCGGACTGGCCGCGGCCGTTCCGACCGTGATCACCGGATACGCCGACTTCTCCACCCTCGATGTTCCCCAGCGCAGGGTCGGCGCGGTGCATGCTGTATCCAACGCGATCGGGGCGATCTGCATGGCGACGTCCTATCGCGCGCGTCGCGCGCGGCACGACCGGACGGGGACGGTGTGGACCCTGGTCGGTCTCGGCGCCGTAAGTGTCGGCGGCGCGCTCGGCGGTCACCTCTCCTACGCCCAGGGTGGGGGAGTGTATCGATGGCAGCGACCGTCCGAGAGTGTCGATCTCGCAGCCGAACTCGAGGACATCGGCGCGAAGAGGTGAGCGCTCGTCGCCGAGGTGGACCACCCGCAGTCGAGGCTCACAACCCTGATGGTCGACCACCGGGGTTGTGAGCCTCGTTTCTCGGTTGTGGGCCTCCGTCTATCCGCACACGGCGGTCAGTGCGATCTCGAGCGGCGCTCCACCGGGCAGGGTGTGGACGCCGACGGCGGTGCGTGCCGGTAATGCGGCGACACCGAGTTCGCGTTCGATCACGTTCGACGCGCCGTCCGCGACCACCGACAGGTCGGTGAACCCGGGCGCGGTCGCGACGTAGACGACCATCTCGACCGGCCGGAACGGTGTGCCCTCCGGCAGCGTCGCACGGATCGCCGCCAGCGCGTTGCCCACCGCGACGACCGCGGCGGCACGTGCCTCGTCGACGGTGACCTCCGCGCCGACCCGCCCGGTGAGTATCAGTTCGCCGTCGCGCCGGGGCGTCATGCCCGCCGTGCGGACGGTGTCGCCGGCCAGTACGGCAGGGACGTACCGGCCCTGCGGACGCGGTGCGACAGCAGCAGTGCCAGAGGACGCCCGTTGCGGAGCAATGTCAGAGGACGCCCGTTGCGGAGCAATGTCAGAGGACGCCCGTTGCGGAGCAATGTCAGAGGACACCGAGCGCCACCCCCTCCTGTCGTGGATCGCTGCCGCCGGACAGCACTCCGCGGTCGTCGATCGAGATCACCTGTGCGCTGCCGTCGGCGCCCAGTGGTTCGAGCATCTCCACCCGGTGACCGAGCCGGCGCAGTTCGTCGCACACACCGTCGGCGATGTCGCCTTCGATCCGCAACGCGGTCGGTTCGCCGAGCACGTCGGCGTCCGATCCGGGGAAGACGGTGAAGCGCGGCGCCGAGACCGCCTCCTGGGGATCGAGACCGTGATCGAGCAGGTGCGACAGCAACTGCATGTTCCACTGCACCTGACCGTCGCCGCCGGGGGTGTTGCCGACGTGCCGCAGCTCGTCCGCCGAGTCGGTGACGATCCACGCGTTGAGTGTGTGCAGGGGCTTGCGGCGCGGTGCCACCTCGTTGGGGTGACCGTCGATCAGGTAGGCACCGCGACCGAGCCGGTTGTTGAGCACGATGCCGGTGCCGGGCACGGTGAGTTTCGCGCCGAAGGTGAACGCCAGCGAATGGATGAACGACACCGCCCGCCCGTCGGCGTCCACGGCGACGAACGACGTGGTGTCCCCGGCGGCGACCGCGAACGCCCCCGCCGGTGCACGCTCGTCGATCCGTGCGCGACCGGCTGCGATGTTCGCGGGGTCGAGCACCCGCGCGACCCCGTCGTTGTCCGACGAACACCAGCGGAGTCTGTCCTCGAAGGCGAGGGTGGCCGCGCGGGCCATCCGGTCGATCGGCGCCGCCCCGAGCAGGGGATGCGTGCCGAGTGCGCCGTCGCACAGGGCGGCCTGGTGCAGCACCATCCATCCCGGCGGTCGGGAGCGGGGTCTGGTGCACGACGTGCCCCGCATAGGTGGCGGTGAGCGGTGCTTCCGCGTCCACTGTCGCCCCGGCCTGCCATTCGTCGCCGGTGAACGGTGCTCCGCACCCCTGCAGCGTAGCCACACAGCGTTCGGCGAGCGTGCCGGTGTAGAACGATCCCGGATCGTCGGCGAGAGCACGGATGGTGCGGGCCAGATCCGGTTGCGGCAGTATGTCGCCGACGCGCGGGAAACGGTCGCCCGGGGTGTACACCGAGGTGAGTCCGGCGTCGCCGCGGATCGCATGGAGAGCGGTCTGCACATCGGTCCGGGTCTTCACCGAGCAGGGCAGGCCGCTCTCGGCGAGACGGGCGGCCGGTGCCCACAGTTCGGGCAGCGACCTGCTCGCTCCCCGCCGGTGCAGTGCGGCCAGCGCGGCGGGCGCACCGGGCACGGCGACGGCGAGCGCCCCGTCGAGCGGGATCGCGCCGAGTCCGCGTTCCCGGTAGAAATCGGGTGTGCCGCCGTCGGGTCCGAAACCACTGCCGTTGACCGTCCACACCGATCCGTCCGGTTCGCGCACCACGGCGAAGGCGTCGCCACCGATGCCGCATTGCCCGGGCAGGGTCAGCCACGTGACCGCCGCCATCGCCAGGGCCGCGTCGACGGCGTTACCACCGTCTTCGAGCACGCGGACCCCGGCCCGACTCGCGAGCGGATGACTCGACGCGACCATGCCCCCGGTAGCGAGCGTCGCCGGTCGCACAGCGCGCCGGGTCATGCCGACCGCATCCTGCGTCGGCGCGGTCCTTCCGGCGGCTCGGCGGGGTCGATCCCGACGAAGATCTCCCCGTCGCGCTCCTCGCACGGATAGGTCTTGATCGGCTCGGTGGCCGGAGGGCAGATCGGCTCACCGGTTTCGAGGTCGAATGCGCTTCCGTGGCAGGAGCATCCGATGCCGTCCTGGACGAGCTTGCCGGACGAGAGCAGGCAGTCGAGATGCGAGCAGTAGTTGGATGTCGCGTATGCCTTGCCGTCGAGCCGGGAGACGGCGAACTCGTAGTCGTCGGCGTAGAACCGGCGGACGATGCCTTCGGGCACCTGCCCGGATCGGGCCACTCGTTTGAACTCCATGGTCTTTCCTCCAGGCATGTGTAGGGGTGTTCGCCGGTCAGGCGTCGGGGGCGAGGTAGACGGTCTTCTCGGATTGGTAGAACTGCATGAGCGTGGGGCCGGCCTGTTCCTTGAAGGTCTGTGTGCTCGACTGCTTGTAACCGCCGAACGGTGCGTTCATGGCCATTCCGGTCGTGGGCTGGTTGACCTTCACGAGTCCGGTCCTCGATCCGGCGACGAATCGCTGGGCGTCCGAGAGGCTCCGGGTGACGACGGAGGCGCTGAGCCCGAAGGCGGTGTCGTTCGCCAGGGCGAGGGCTTCGTCGAAGGAACCGGCGCGCTGGAAGGCCAGCACGGGTCCGAAGATCTCGTCGGTGAGCAGGCGCATCCCCGGTGCGGTGTCCGCGAAAACTGTGGGCCGCACGAAGAATCCGTCTCGCAGCGCATCGTCGTCGCACCGCGCGCCACCGCACACGAGCCGTGCGCCTTCGTCCGTGCCGATGGTGACGTACTCGAGGAACTTGTCGAGCTGACCGCGACTCGCGAGCGGGCCGAGGTCGACGGCGGCACCCGAACCCGGTCCCACCCGCAGGGCGCGGGTGCGTTCGGCGACCTTCTCGAGCAGCTCGTCGTGGATCGCGTCGACGGCGACGACACGGCTGGTGCCGGTGCACGCCTGGCCCGACAATCCGAAGGCGCCCTTGACGATCAGTGCGGCTGCGGCGTCGAGGTCGGCGTCGGCCAGCACGACGACGGGGTTCTTGCCGCCCATCTCCAGCTGCACGCGCCGGTCGGGGCCGACGCTGCGGTGGATGGCGCGTCCGACCGCGGTGGAGCCGGTGAAGGTCACGGCCGCGACCCGCTCGTCGCCGGACACCGCCGCGCCTGCCTTGCCGTCGCCCTGGACGAGTGCGATCGCGCCGGGCGGCAGACCACCGGCGAGCAGGGCCTCGACGAGTCGCTGCCCCATCAGCGGGGTGATCTCGGACGGCTTGAACAGCACCGTGTTGCCGGCGGCGAGCGCGGGCCCGAGCTTGCGGGAGGGGATGTTGAGCGGGAAGTTCCACGGTGTGATGGCACCGACGATCCCGATCGGTTCGCGCACGGTGTAGATCGTCGTGGATCCGGGGGCCGGGAAGGTCGCGCCGGTGGCGCGCAGCGCTTCACCCGCGTAGAAGCGCAGGTTCATGGGGGTGCGGCTCACCTCCATGGACGCTTCGGTGCGGGTCTTGCCCTCCTCGCGGATCAGTTCGTCGACGAGTTCGGCCGAGCGCGCGGCGAGGTGGTCGGCGGCCGCTTCGAGGATCGCGGCGCGGCGTTCCGGCGGGGTGGCGGCCCATTCGGGCGCGGCCTTGTCGAGTGCGTCGACGGCGTTGCGGACGTCGACGATATCGGAATCCGGGAAGGTGCCGATCAGATCGGTCTCGTCGGCGGGGTTGCGGCGTTCGAAGACCGCTCCGGAGGCCGCCGGTACCCAGTTGCCGTCGATGTGGTTCAGGCCGGTGATCGTCATGCGGGCTCGACCTCCTCGTACATCTCCCACAGATCGGTGTTCTCGTCGGCGAGCAGCGCCGCGTCGACTCGGCGTCCGACGAGTTCGCGGGCCGCCATGATGTCCTCGCCGCGGTCCATCGCGAAGGCGGCGGTCAGAACGTCGCCGGCGAGGTAGAAGACGGAGAACTCTCCGCTGCCGGCATCACCTCGGACGACGAGTTCGGTTGTTCCGGAAGCCGATCCGGCGAACTGGATGTTGGTGTCGTATTGATCCGACCAGAACCAGTGCGGGTCGTCGGAGAGCGACTGCCGTCCGACGATCGTGTCGGCGACGACCGCGGCCTGCCGGTTCGCGTTGTCGAAGTGCTCGACGCGGATGTGCCGGCCTTCCCGCGGTGAGAAGCGCTTCGCGACGTCGCCTGCCGCGTAGATGTTCTCGACCGAGGTACGCCCGGTGGCGTCGACCACGACCCCACCGTCGACGGTCAGTCCGCTCGCCGCGGCGATGCCGGTGTTGGGCACGATGCCGATACCGACCACCACGGCGTCGGCCTCGACGATCCCGCCGGTGGTGGTCTCGATCCGCACGCCGCTCTCGGAGGTGGTCACCGAGGCGACACCCGTGCCGGTGCGCAGGTCGACACCGTTACGGCGGTGCAGATCGGCGCAGTGCCGGCCGACCCGCTCGCCGAGAATGCCTCCGAGCAGATGCTCGGCCTGTTCGAGGACCGTCACCGTCACGCCGAGGGATCGTGCCGTCGCGGCGATCTCGAGTCCGATGAAGCCGCCACCGACGATTGCGAGACTCGACCCCGGGGTCAGGCGTGCCGCCAGGGCGGTCGCGTCGTCGACAGTGCGCAGGTAGTGGACGAGATCGGGACGGGATCCGGTGGTGGTGAGGGTGCGGGGGCGTCCGCCCGTCGCGAGGACGATCGCGTCGGCGGCGATCTCGCCGCCGTCGAACTCGACGGTGCGGGTCGCGGTGTCGATGCGCTGCACCGACACGCCCGTGCGGATGTCGATGTCGTTGGCGTCGAGCCATTTCCGGGTCAACAGCGCGAGGGAGTCGACTCCTTCACGGCCCGCGAGGAATTCCTTCGACAGGGGCGGACGCTGGTAGGGGGCGTGCTGCTCGTCGCCGAGCAGCACGATCCGCCCGTCGAAGCCGCGACGGCGCAGGGTGCGTGCGGCGACGGCGGCGACCTGGCCGGCGCCCACGGTGACTACGGTGCGAACGGTCATGCCGTGCACTCCTTTCCGGATGCGGCCGGTGCCGGACGCGGGGTGGGGTCGACGAGGACGGTCTCGTCGCGCACGAGGACGGGATAGACCGGCTGGCAGAGGTCCTGATCCTCTTCGTATCCGGTCTCGAGATCGAAGCGCCACTGGTGGCCGGGGCAGATGACCCGGCCGTGCAGGAGCGTGCCCTTCACGAGCGAGCGGTCCTGGTGGATGCACAGGTCGGCGAAGGCGTAGATGCGGTCGTTCGCATGGAACAGTGCGATCGCGAGGCCGTCGACCTCCACGCGGAGTTTGCGGCGTCGGGTCACCTCTTTCACCGTGGCGACGGCGACCCAGGCCGGGGACTCCGCTGCGGCATCGGTGCCGGTGGTCCCGCTGCCCATGATTTCGGTGGACATGCTTCTCCTTCGCTCGTGTGCGACATCGGGAGCGGAAGCCGCGCGCGGCTTCCGCTCCCGCACATCGGATCAGGCGGACGCCAGCTCCAGATCGGGAGCGACGTACGTGTCGTACAGGCCCTTCGTGTACGAGAAGCGCATCTCCGCTCCCCAGCGGACGAGTTGCAGGCAGCGCTGCTGCAGCTGCGGGGTGTCGGCGCAGTCCAGGACGATCTGGTAGCCGCGCTCACCGTGCACCACATCGGAGGTGATGTGCAGGTCGAAGAACTCGATCTCGTCCTCGGTGAATCCGTACACCTCGCGCAGCGGGACGATCTGCTTCTTGTAGATGCTCGGCACCTGGGATTCGAGGCCGACGACCAGCGCTGCGGTGGCGACGACGAAGTGTTCGCGCTGGGACACCGCGTAGCACCACGCCTGCAGGCCGCGCGTCACGGCGTTCATGTTGTTCGGATCCTCGACGCGCTCCTTGGTGGTGCCGCACGCCTCGGCGAACTTGATGAGCAGGTCGGTGTGCCGGATGTCGGCCAGTTCCTCCTCGTACATGTTCTGGAGGGTGAAGTCCTTGGCGTCGGTGAAGTGATCGGGGGTGTTGGAGTAGATGTTCGCCAGGTAGTCGGCGAAGGGGCCGACGTAGTGGTAGTGGTTCTCGGCCCACCGGGCGAAGTGGTGCTTTTCGAGCTTGCCCTCGGCCCACGCCTTGCTGAACGAGGCGTTCTTGGCCTCGCGTCCCTTGATGGCGTCTTCGAGTGCGGCGCGGAATTCGTCGCGTCCGAGCAGTTCGGTCATGATGATGCCTTTCGGTGAGGAGGTCGTGCGGGGGATGCGATCAGGCGTTGATCGCGGAGGTCAGAGCTTCGAATTCGGCGATCATGGCGGCGCCGACCGCCTTGTCCTGCTCGCCGTTGCCGCCGCTGATGCCGACGGCGCCGACGATCTGCCCGTCGTAGACGAGGGGGAAGCCGCCGACGAAGATCGCGAACTTCCCGGGGAGCATGTGGCTGATGCCGAACGCCTCGTTGCCGGGGAGGGCGGGTCCGTTGGGGCCCTCGTTGAACAGGTGGGTGGCGCGCTCGTGCCCGGCGGCGGTGAACGCCTTCGCCATGGCGATCTCGACACCGGTCAAGCGGGCGCCGGGAAGCCGGTGCAGAGCAATGACATTCGCGCTCTCGTCGCAGACACACAGGGTCTGCTTCACGCCGATCTCCTCGGCCTTCGCGCGGCCGGCGGCCAGCAGGGGGAGTGCGTCGTCGAGGGTGATGCGGTGGATTCGATGCATGGGTGTCCACTTTCGAGGTCGGGTCGGAGAGTCGGACGATTCCTGGTCCGCGTCGGGATCCGGATGCGTCCCGCCGATGCCGCGTCGCTGAAGTGTCGGCGGGTGCCGGAGTGGTGAAGCGGTGTGTCCGGCGTGGCTCATTTCTAACAGGGCTGCGCGCCGATGGGGACGGTCAAGATCACCGTCGTTTTCGTAATTCGGTGTACACAGTGCACATGTGTCTGTGACCCATGACTCTGGTAACTGGTGTAGAAAGTGCACACCGCCACGGTGTCGGCGGGCCCACCCCCTCGCGGCCCGCAGATGCTCCCGAGGGAAGCAGGTCCCCATGGAATCGAGCCCGCGTCTGACAGTCCGAGGGCTGCTCGACGAACCGCTCATGGCGGGCGCCCGGGTCGTGGATCGGGAGGCCGATCTCGACCGGGCGCTCACCTGGGTGCTGCCGTTCGGCGAGGTCATCGGCCGATTCGACGATCTCGACGGTGTCGCCGTGTACATGCGGCCGGAGTCGCTCGCCGACAGCGCGCACGCTCTGTCCGCGCTTGCGGCCCGCGGCGCCGCGGCGCTGGTCGTCGACGGCGCGGCGCCCGCCGGAGTGTCCTGGCCGCCGGGGTCGGTGGTGATCGAACTCGACCTGCCCGTGGGGTTCGCGGCGCTCAACAGGTTGCTCGCCGAGCGGTCGCTGATGCAGGAAATGCACGTCATGCGCTATTCCGCGCATGTGCACTCGACGCTCGCCGGTCTGCTGCACCGTGGCGCGGGACTGACGTTGCTGGTCAAGGAGGTCTCCGCCCTCGCGCAGCATCCGGCGATCGCGCTCGACGCGCGTGGCCAGGCCGTCGCCTTCCATGGCGTGGATGCCGGCCGGGCGGACGACATCTCGGAGATCCTGCTCGAGAAGTTGTCGGCGGTGACGGCCGCGGATCGTCACGCGCACCACGACACCCGCGTGCTGGAGGAGGTCGTCGGAGGCACGCACTGGACGTGCACGGCGAGCACCATCCGGCTCGGCAAACGGTTCGAGGGCTGGGTGGTGGTTCTCGCCTCGGGGCCGTCGCCGGGACCGCACGAGCTGGCCCAGCACGCGGTCGTCACCGAACAGGCGACGGCGATCATCGGGTCGGAGATGCTGCGGCAACGCAGTGTCGACGAGGCCGAGGAACGGGCCCGCGGCGATTTCGTGCAGGCTCTGGTGCACGGCAGCTTCACCAGCCAGCACGACATGCAGGCCCGCGCCGAGTACCACGACATCGACCTCACCTCGACGTTCGCGGTCTTCGTCGCGCCCGGCTACGGGGAGAACCC
>NZ_AJVB01000027.1:0-20508 GCF_000278445.1 Rhodococcus sp. R1101 | reverse complement strand
CGAGCAGCTCGACGGCGTCGACTACGACAACGATTTCATCTTCGACCTCATGCCGTGGAACTTCGAGCCTTCCGAGCTCGGTGCTGCCTACGGCGTGGTCCAGCTCGACAAGCTGGCACAGAACTACGAGCGTCGCCGGAAGACCTTCGCGTCCTACACTTCGGCGTACGGAGCCTTCCCGGAATTCTTCACGACGCCGGTCGAGCCCGAAGGTCTCGACACCGCGTGGCTGTGCTACCCGGTGATGATCAACGCCGATGCGCCCTTCACACGTAGCGATATCCAGGAGTACATCGAAGGACAGGGTATCGACACCCGAACGGTGTGGAGCGGCAACATCACTCGTCATCCGATGATGTCCGGGATCGAGTTCCGCCAGCCCGAAGACGGGCTGCCCGAAGCCGATGCCGTGTTCGAACGGGGCATGACCCTAGGTATGAGTCACGGACTCACGGACAGCGAAGTGGAGCGAATTTTCACGGTCATCAACGATTTCGCCGCTCAATGGCGTTGATCGAGACTCGAATCGCAGGAGGCGACATGCATCCCGAACTGTCCGAGAAGTCACGGCGGCTACGTACCGAGCTGCGGGAGTACTTCGCGCGCACCATCGATGAAGAAGACCGACGTGCCCTCGTGGACCAGACCGAAGGAGGGCCGGTCTTCGACCGGATCCTTCGGCAGATGGGCGCGGACGGCTGGCTCGGGCTCGGCAGGCCCGAGGAGTACGGCGGCAGCGGCGACGATCCCGAGGCGTTGTACGTGTTCTACGACGAAGTGATTCGAGCCAACGCCCCCCTGTCGCTGGTCACACTCAACACTGTCGCCCCCGCACTGATGAAGTACGGCACCCAGGAACAGAAGGATTTCTTCATCCCGAAGATCCTGTCCGGCGAGTTGATCTTCGCGATCGGCTACACCGAGCCCGGCGCCGGAACCGATCTTGCTGCGTTGCAGACTCGCGCTCGAATCGAGGGTGACGAGCTGGTCATCAACGGCAACAAGATCTTCACGAGCGCCGGAGTCTACGCCGACTGGGTGTGGCTCGCGGTAAGGACGGATCCCGACGCGGCCCGCCACAAGGGCATCTCCGTAGTCCTGGTTCCCACGACCGCACCGGGCTTCTCGGTCACCGAGATTCACACGGTCGGCGGGATCAGTACCTCGGCGACCTACTACGAAGACGTGCGGGTGCCACTGACCAACGTGGTCGGCGAACTCAACGGTGGTTGGGGGCTGATCACCGATCAGCTCAACCACGAGCGAGTGGCGCTCGCTGCGCGTGGCGGTATCGCGAACCAGCTGTACGACGAGGTCCTCGACTGGGCGAAGAAAGAGCCGGCGGGGTCCGGAGCGGTGTACGACCTTCCCTGGGTTCGTAGCACGCTGGCCGAGGTTTATACGTTGCTCGGCGCGGCCGATCTGATAAATCTGCGCCTGGTCGCGGACGTTGCCGCGAACACTCTCGGAGGCGGTGACTCCGCGGCAGCGAAAGTGTTCGGCACCGAGGCGGTCGTCACCGCATACGGGCGGCTGCAGGAAGTTCTGGGCGCGGTCGGGTTACTACGGCCGGGAACGCCTGGAGCAGCGATCCAAGGCCGGGTCGAAACGCTCGCACGCCGAGCACAGAACAACACCTTCGGTGGCGGCACGAACGAGGTGATGCGGGAGATCGTGGCGGCCAAGTGCCTGGGCATGACACTCGCCGCTCGGCGTCGTCCCGAGGCCCAGTCCAGCACGAGGAGCTGACAATGGATTTCGAATTCGATGATGACCGATCGGCACTCGGCGACCTGGCCGGTCAGATCTTCACTTCGCTCGCCACGGTGGATCGTGTGGTCGAGGTCGAGACCCGAGAGAACGGGTTCGACCGTGTCTTGTGGCAGGCGCTGGCCGAAGCCGGGTTGCTCGGGGTCGCACTCCCGGAGAAGTCCGGAGGCGCGGGGATGGGGATGCTCGGTCTCGTTTCGCTGCTCGAACAGCAGGGGCGGCGAGTAGCACCGATACCGTTGTGGTCTGTGGTGGCCGGCGCCGCGCTACCGATTGCCGAGTTCGGCAGCGCCGAACAGATCGATCGACTACTGCCGGGGTTGCTCGATGGCACCACGCTGCTCACCGGCGCATTCGAGTCCGCGCCCGGCGGACACTCGACCCTCTCGGCGATCCGGAAGGGGGACACCCTGGTCGTGAACGGGGCGATCACCGCCGTGTCCGGCGGTGCCGTGGCTGCGGGGATCGTTGCTCCTGTGGTCTGCGACGACGGTTCGGTCGTCGTCGCAGTGCTTCCCACCGATTCGGCCGGCGTGACCGTCGAACCGCTCGCTGTGACCAGCCGCGAAAACGCCGCCGCCGTCCGATTCGGAGATGCCGAAATTCCTGCCCACGACCAGCTTTCGGGTGACGGAACCGAAATTGTTGCGTGGGTCCGACGACGCCTCCGGGTCGCACTTGCCGCTTTCCAGTCGGGTGTGTGTGCAGAGGCGCTCCGCATGACGGCGTCGTACACCTCGGAGCGAGTTCAGTTCGGCCGGCCCCTTTCCACCAATCAGGCTGTCGCTCTGCGTGCCGCCGACGCGTACCTCGACACAGAGTCGATCCGCCTTACCACATATCGGGCCGCATGGCTGCTCGATGCCGGTCGTGAGGACGAGGCGGAGGCGGCGTGCCTGACCGCGAAGTGGTGGGCTTCGCGTGGCGGGTTGCGCGTCGTACACGCCACGCAGCACCTGCACGGCGGAATCGGCGCAGACGTCGACTTCCCCATCCATCGCTACTTCCTTTGGGGGCGGCAGGCCGCCTTCACCCTGGGAAGCGCCGATGCGATCGCTGCCGAACTCGGCAGCCAACTCGATTCCGCACCGCCGATCGGGTCCTCGGCCTGATGGCGTGCGCCGGATAGGTCAGCGGCGTCGAAATACAGGAGAGTGTTCGTCCCGGGCGACTTCTGCCGCCCGGGACGACAGCTCCGAAGCCGACCCGGGTGGCGCGGCGATTCCGCGCGTCAGTAAAGATCGTTCGAGGAGCGGTGGACTGTCCGTAACCGACGTTCTGCCGAGGTCGGAAACAGCAGTTCGGAGGTGCGCCGAGCGGCCGATCTGACCAGCGGGGCCATCCTGCCGAGTTCGACCACGCCGCGGCATGCGAGCGAGATGGCGGCGATCGCGCCGTCCGGGCCGCGCACCGGTGTTGCTACGGCACTGATGGTCAGCGGGCACTTCTCGCCGGGTACGTGCGACACACCGCGTTGTTGCCGCACCCGATTCAGTTGCGCGTGCAGAGCCGACAGTCTGTCGGTAGGGAGGGGATGTTCACCCAGGGACATGAGCAGCTCTACCTGCTCGGGTATCAGACAGGCAAGGAGGGCTCGCCCACTGACCGTGTCCTGAGCCGGCACCCGTACCGCAACCCGAGACGGAATCCCGTTGCGTGCTACGCCACCGATCCTGTCCAGGAAATGGACCGACGTGCCTTCGAGAACAGTCAAGTGCGCGACCCCACCGGTTCTCGATTGCAGCTCGTTGAGAACGTCGTAGGCGGCCGCACGGAGCTCGGAATAATCGCCCACACGCCCACTGATCCGCTGCACCCGGACGCCGAGGCGGTAGCCCCGAGATCCGCGCTCGAGCCAGTGCAGATCGACAAGCTGGGTCAAGAGGCGAAATGCGGTGGAGCGGGGCAGTCCCGTGGCCCGGGTGATGTCTTCGAGCAGCATGTGCTGGGGGCCGTCGGCAAAGGCGTCGAGGATCTGCGTGAGGCGTTCCACCACGCCCGGGCGAGGCACACGCGCGGGTCCACTCGACACACCTTGGTCCATCCGAATTGTCACGACAACTCCTCTCGCGAGTTTACCTAGCACTTGCTTGGTGGGGACGATACGCGACTTTTTCGGCGAACGCTCCCGCTGGATGGAACACGCGCCGGCAACCTGGCCCGCGGCGGACGGTGGGGTTACCGGCACTGCGCACGCCTCGCGTCGGTGTCGACGTACAAGCCTATGCAGCAACGATTTCCGTCCAGAGCTGGCGTTCTACTCCCCCGCCGGGACTCGACCGTCCCCCGGCGGCCGGGGTGACGGAACGGCGCCGAATGTCGTACCCCGACAACGGCTCTACAAGACCGCGCGAAGTTGACAGTGGGACGCGCCACATCTACGGTCGGAGTATAAACCAAGCGCTTGCTCAACTACTCTGCGGTTGCATTGTGGTGCGCACTTACCGGTCCGAACTCACGAGGGAGACGGTTGATGGAGACGTTCGCCGAGGTGGTCAGATCTCGAATCGGGGACGATCACGAGGGTTTGCGATTCGAAGGCTCGACCTGGAGCTGGGACGAAATAGTGCGGGAAGCGGCCGTTCGCGCCTCGCTGTTGCACGATTTCGTCCAGCCACGCCCCGGACGCACCCAACGACACGTGGGAGTTCTCCTGCAGAACGTGCCGGACTACGTGTTCTGGCTGCTCGCTGCGGCACTGAGCGGTGATGTGATCGTCGGCATCAACCCGACCCGACGGGGCACCGAGCTTCGACACGACATCGCCCATGCCGAATGCGATCTCGTGGTCACCGAGCCCCTCCACTTGAACAGTATCGATCCGGATCACCTGGCCGTGCCGGCAGACCGTGTCCTGGACGTGGCCTCCGCCGAGTACGCCGAGTTGTTGAACACTCATTCCGGTGCCGCGGTCCCCGATCTCCGCCTCGACCCGCAGTCGATCTATCTACTGCTGTTCAGCTCGGGATCGACCGGAGCACCGAAAGCGGTCATCTGCTCACAGGGCAGGCTCGGAAGGCTCACGGAGAAGATGTCCGACCGCATCTCGCTGCACCGCAATTCGGTCTCCTACCTGATGCTGCCGCTGTTCCATGGCCACGCGATCATGATGAACCTGGCCGCCGCCGCGCAGGAGGGTTCGACGGTGGTGATGGTGCGCAAGTTCTCGGCCAGCGCCTTCGGCAAGGATATCCGCGAACACAAGGTCACGTATTTCAACTATGTCGGACGCGCACTGAGTTACATCCTGGGCGTGCCGGAATCGCCCGACGACAGCGTCAACGATCTGGAGGTCGCCTTCGGGTCGGAGGCCTCCCCCGCCGAAGTCGATGCGTTCCGCGCCCGATTCGGCGGCGAAGTGCGGGAGGGCTACGGCGCGAGCGAGGGTGCGATCCGCATCGTGCCGGTTCCCGGTTCGCCACGTAACTCTCTCGGGCTCCCGGCATCCGGCGCGGTCGCAGAGGTCCGAAACGACGACAACATCGAATGCCCGCGCGCCCGATTCGACGAGAACGGCGCCCTGATCAACGGCGAGGAGGCCACAGGCGAGATCGTGGTCCTCGGAGGGGGCACGTCGTTCGAAGGGTATTACAACAATCCGGAAGCAATGGCAGACCGACTCAAGTTCGGTGGCGAAGACTTCTGGACAGGAGACCTTGCGTATCGGGATTCGGACGGATACTTCTACTTCGCAGGCCGGGACTCGGACTGGATGCGCGTGGACGGAGAGAACTTCGGTGCCGCTCCGCTGGAACGAGTCCTGGCGCGGTACCCCGAATTCTCGGGCGCACACGCTTACGCCGTGCCCGACCCCAAGACGGGCGATCAGGTCATGTGCGTGGTCGTGATGGCCGGAGACGCCACCTTCGACCCCGCCGATTTCGCTACCTTCATCGACGCTCAACCGGATCTCGGCACCAAATGGCGACCGACCTACATCCGCGTGGTCGACGAGGTTCCGACCACCGGGAGCGGCAAGATTCACAAGGGCCCCTTGCGCGCCACCGCGTGGGAGGCCGACCGAGTCTGGTACGCCGCCACTCGTACGAGCGAGTACTCGCCGCTCACGGAGGACGACAAGCATCGCATTCGGACTCAATTCGTCGAGAGTGGCCGCGCAAACAACCTTCCGATCGCTTCTCGCAGGATCCTCGCCGGCATCGGTTCCTGAATGGTCCGCGACGCGGCACCCAGGATCTGCGTCGGAAAACTGCGGACGGCAACGACAGCGGATTCACGCCGAAGTTGACGAGGATGCGCACGGCGTCGGCTTCGATGTCCTCGAAGGTCCCGTCTACAAAGACGAAGGTCACCGCCCGGATCCGCGGGGACATCGAAGCCGAGCAGGTAGTAGACGAAGGCGAGTACGGCGACGTCGGTTCCGGCTGCGATGCGCATTCTCCGCGCACCGCACCACACCGCACCGATCCGGTCGTCGGCCGCGGCCGGAAGCACCGAATTCTCCTGGCCCGGTGCATTATCCGTGAAATACGGATGCCTCTTCTCCCGGTCAGGGCAGGGCCGCGGTCGAGGTCGGTGTGTCGAGAAGATCACCGGCCTCGACCGACGTCCTATCCGGGCACAGGCGCGGTCACGACGGGCATGACGCTGACGAAAATGCCCCGCGCCTCCACGGTGCGTTCACCGTTGCACTCGATCCAACCTTCGGCGATGGTCTTGCGGCCGACGGTGTCGACGATGCGCGAATACAGATCCAGCGGCTCTCCCAGCGGTGTAGGCCGGGGGTATTGCAGCTCGAGCGACGCCGTCACGGAACGGACTCCACGCGCCTGCATCAACGTGCCCAGCATGCAGTCGAGCAAATGCGCGGCAAACCCGCCGTGCATGATGTCCGGCGGTCCCTCGTGCAGCGCGTTCGGCACAAGCCTGGCTCGTGCGTCATCGTCACCGAAGTAGATCGCCAGAGGAATACCCATGGGGTTGTGGCTGAATTGCGTCCATGGCACCTGCCCGCCGGTCTCTCGGGACCGTGCCGGCCCGTCCAACGCCGGACGCAACGGGCGACTCCGCGGCCGCGCGCCGAGAGTATCGGCCACTTCCGTAATCGAGGTACTCGCAGCGCGGATGGCGTCGATATCTGCTGTGGTAGTCGCCGCCGCCAACATCAGCGTGCGCGTTGCAGCGACGAGAGCCGCGGTTGCCTCGGTCAACTCCGGGGGGATGTCGGTGATTCGGGTCATCGAAGTCCTACCTTCTTGTGTACGGGTGGATCCGGTCATTCGTAGGACCGGGGAGCCCAAATGCTCCGGGTCCGACTGCGCGGTTACGAAAGCGGGCCAAGAAGATCGCTATCGGGGAGGCATGATCCAGGACCCGCCTCCCCGACCGTCCACAACTGGTGGACGACACGATGGAGGCGCCTTTTCCAGCGCCTCCGCGTTGATGGAGCCGCGTCACCTACGAAGCGACTCGGGTACGGATGGTGCAGGCGCAAAATGCAGGTAATCGGGAAGGAAGCCGGACTCGTCCAGCTCGTGCGGCTGCCACCCCTCTACCAGCCCGCGCCCGTCGAGTGTGCGCACGGCGCGGTCGTGCTCGTGCAGCAGCGGCAGACTGTAAGTTACCTTCCCGGTGAGCAGCGAGGGATCGGACATACACAGGAGCAGCGCCGCTTCCGCCATCGTCTCCTCCGGTTCCGACGGCCATCCCGGAACGGCCGAGGCAGCGTGCTCGGTAGCGACGCCGCGGTTGGGGGCGAGGCTGTTCACCGCGATGTTGTCGGGATACAGCTCCATCGCTGCGCCGGTGGTGAGCCGATCGAGCATGGCCTTGGTGCCGCCGTACAGCACTGAGCCGGCGAGCGGATGGAACTGGAACGGAGGACCGACGCGCGGTCCTGCCTGCCGCGAGGAAATGTTGACGATCCACCCGGCGCCACGCTCACGCATACCCGGGACCACGGCTTTGATGAGGTCCCAGGTGTTCCACACGTTGGTTTCCACGGAATCGAGGAACCACTCCCTTCGCATCTCCGTGAAGGGAATGTCGTAACGTCTTTCTGCGGCGACATTGTTGACGAGAATGTCGGCACGACAACCCATGACATCTTCGATCCGGGCAACCAGTTCTGCCCGGTCGAGATCGGGCCGGCCGAGATCCGCGACAAAGGGCTCAGCACGGCCGCCATCGTGTCGTATGCGCGCCACGGTCTCCTCGAGGGAGCCCGTGAATTCGCCGTCACCTGCACGCATTGTCCGTGAAACCGCGGCTACAGCAATGCCTTCCGACGCAATGCGTCGCGCGATCGCACGCCCGATCCCACGACTCGCCCCGGTGACGATGGCCAGTTGACCGCGCGGGGCTCCAGTGCGATCGGACTCTCGATCCCGGTCGGGAAAGCCGCGGTGGCTCTCGTCTTTCGCCTGCATCCCTACCTGCTTCCATGGTGCGAACGTATTCTTTCGTACCGTAGATGGGACACATGCAGGCGACCGGGCTATTCCCGCACAGTTGGAGCACATTGCAGGAATCACGACGGGAGTCCGCTCGGTCGTCAGAGTTGTGTTCCTACTGTGAACGCAGATCTGTGCCCGGACGGTAAGAGCTCGAGGAACTGCGGGAGCAGAGCAGCCGGCACGGGCAGCTACCTACCGGCCCCATACAGATGTCGGAACGGTTTGTGTGCACGGTTGACCTGGCTCACCATAAGGTTTCCGAATCCGGTGACGAGTCTTCACCGTCGGCGATCCGGTCGACCGCAAGTTCCATCGGGCGCGGCCGAACGAGCTGTGGGTCAACGACATTCCCCGAGCATTTCGTGCACGGTGGTGCCCCCACCGAACATCCGACGTGCGAGGATCGTACATGTCGATCAAGGAGTTCCTTTTACCTCGAGGTTTTCGGCGTCGAGGTCCGTGCTGCTGGGCTCATGCCGTCCTCCGGAAGTATTGACGACAGACCGGACAACGCGATGAGGGATTCGTTTTGATTGTCGATGCAGGTCGAGTTGCTCGGCCTGTTTCCTGCAGCAGTTCTTCTCGTTCACCCCACCGCCTGAGTCCGACCGAGCTCTCGGACTCAGGCGACTGGGCCCTAGTTTTCCGCAGAAGCGTGGACGTTTTCGGACTCACCTGCAGGGGTGACGTCCCCGAGCGCTACGCCGCGAGTTTCGGCGGTCAGCGCAATGGCGCCGACCGAGATCCCAGCGGTCACGACGATGATCAGGCTCAGCGGCCAACTGCCCCCACCGAGCGTGGCGAGCAGGGTGCTGGCGATCAGCGGCGTGAAGCCGGCTCCGATCAGGCTTGCGCCCTGATAGCCCAACGATGCTCCCGTGTACCGCACTGTGGCACCGAACATCTCCGACAGCAGCGGCACCAGCGGTGCGAACATGACGTTCTGGATGACCTGCCCGATGACCAGGCCGACCACCAGCAACACCACCGAGCCGGAGTCCACCAGCATGTACAACGGAAACGCGAACAGCATCGCCGCGACGGCGCCGGCGAGCACGATCGGTCGACGACCGACACGATCGGACAACGCCGACGCCAGTGGAACGACGAGCAGTGAGACCGTCGACAGCAGCACCAGCACCTGCATCACGGTGGATCGTTCGTAACCGATCCCGGTCGTGTACGAGATGATGTGCGAGGTGATCAGCGCCGTCATCGCGAACGGCGCGATACCGATACCGCAGGCGAGCAGTACGGGACGCGGCGTCCTGAGTACCTGCGCCAACGGTATGCGGTCGGCAGTGGTGGCCGCCTCCTTCTTGACCGCCTCCTTCTTGACCGCCTGCTCGAAGACCGGGCTTTCGGCGACCTGGGAACGAATGTAGAGGCCGACCACCACCAGCAGTGCGCTGAACAGGAATGGCACGCGCCAGCCCCACGTCTCCAGGTCTTCGTCGGGTAGCAGACTGACGATCGCCACCGCGACGGTTGCCATCAGAAAGCCGATGGGCGAGCCGAGATTCATTACGCCGGCCCACTTGCCGCGGTTGTCGGCATCAGCGTGCTCGACGACCATCAAGGCGGCGCCACCCCATTCGCCGCCGATGGCAATCCCCTGCACGAGCCGCAGGACGACGAGCAGTACCGGGGCTGCCATGCCGATGCTCGCGTAGCCGGGTAGCAGGCCGATGATGAAGCTCGCGCTACCCATCAGGGCCATCGTCACGAACAAGATGTGTTTGCGGCCCACGCGGTCACCGAAGTGACCGAAGATGAGCCCGCCCAACGGCCTCGCAACGTATCCCACGGCCAGGGTTCCGAAGGCGGCTATCGTCGATACCGCCTGGTTCTCCCCGGGAAAGAACACGTCACCGAACACCAGCGCGGCCATCGTGCTGTACAGCAGGAAGTCGTAGTACTCCAGCACCGTTCCGAACAGGGCCGACAGTGCGACCTTCCGGATGTGCTTGTCGCTGCCGTCGGTCATGCCAGGCTCTGTTCGTACTCGCGGACAGTTTTCACGAGGCCGTGGATCGCGCGGGTGCAGTCCTCGCGGGGATAATCGAGCACTCGCAATGTCTCGGCGCTGGGCTCATAGGAAATGGTGTTCCCGCGCCCCTGCATGATCGCCGCATCCGGTAAGAGCGGGTGCGGTTCGTTACGTTCGACGATGGTGCGCCCGCCACCAGCGGCGTCGACAAGACGCTGGAAGAACTCGCGGTACGGAAGGTTCTCGTCGCCGACCAGGTACGCAACACCGGGCGCGGCGTTGCGCAGTGCTCCAGCGACCGCGTGCGCCAGCGACTCGGCGGACATGTAGTTCGTGCCGCCCGGCGGGGCGAAGTCCGGGATCTGCGGCTCATTGCCGGCCGCCCATGAGACGAAGCGGCGATACCGCTCGGCGGAAGGGCCGGGCACGGCTCCGATGATCGACGGCGGGTTCAACGTGCACGCGACGAACGAATCGTCGGCAAGTGCCCGGGTCCGTTCGTCCGCTTCCTTACGCGCCGTGACGTAGGGATTGCCGTCGGCGAATCGCTCGTCGAATTGATGGTAATAACTGCCTACCTGCACGAAACGGCGCACACCCGCTTCCTTGGCGAGAGCGGCGAAGCGAGGCACGCCGGCACTCTGGGCGTCGCGCCAGAAGCTTTGGTCGTCGCTTTCCCGCGGCTTGTGCCGCACGTCCTGGCCTGCGGCGAACACGATGCCGTCGAACGCCGACAGCTGTTCCGCGGTGAAGGTGGGGACTGTGTAGTCACCGATCAAAACCGGGAAGTCGGCCACCGGCGACGTACTGGCTATCGAGCCGCGCGCTGCAACGGTGACATCATCTCCCGACTGCTCGAGCAGAGTCGCGGTAGCGGCGCCGATCATGCCGGTGCCACCGACAACAAGGATCTTCATTACTGGGCATCCTCCGGAAAGGTGGGTGAGTTCGGGGGTCGGGGTGATCAGGGGTAGCGGGGGCGATTGGTCCATCCGGCTCCCCGCGGCACCCAGCCGCCGGCCGCGTGAGTGCCGCCGTCGACGTGAATGGTTCCGCCGGTGATGAATCGCGCCAGATCGCTGGCCAGAAACAAGACCGCTCCGGCGACGTCCTCGGGCTGCCCGGGGCCGCCGAGCGGCGACCAGTTGGGCCACAACGGTACGTCGTCGCGCGGGACGAGGGTGGTGTACGGGACCTGCGGCGTTTCGATGAGGTCGGGCGCGACGGCGTTGACCCGGACCCCCGATGGGCCGACCTCTGCGGCCAACGACCGGGTGAATTGTGTGAGCGCCGCCTTGTATGCCGAGTACACGGACTGCCCGGGAATGGCCCGGTGTGATTCGACCGTCGTCAGGTTGACGATCGATCCACCGCCGCGCTCTATCAGCCCCGGCAGCAACGTCCGAGTCAAGCGCAGGACGTGCGCGAAATTGATCTCGTGCAGCTCGTCCCACAGCGACGCGGCGTTGTCCGTGAACGGCTGCTGTGGGTGCAGGAAGTGCCCGACGTTGTTGACGACGACGGATGGGCGATGATCGACGACTTCGGCCGGGCACGGCGAGGTGCGCACGTCCCAGTGGAGGGTCGTGACGGTACCTCCGGCGCCGAGGTCGAAGGCGGGAGGCGGCGCCGGCGCGTTGTCTACCACGAGGACGTGCGCGCCGTGTGAGGCGAACGCGGCGGTGATCGCGGCACCGATACCCGCCGACCCACCGGTGACGAGGGCGCGCTGCCCGGCGAGTAGTGCTGTGGGTGTAAACCGCTGTGTTCCCGTCATGCCCCGATTACAGGCTCCTCAACGGTATAGCCCCAACCATTCTTCCGGTGAATGGAAGAATCGGCGATGCGGGACACATGAACTGCTATTACTCGAAAGGCAGCACAGATCGCTCGGCGATTTTCTCTACTCGGTGCGAAGGACACGGAATGAACTCGAGAGAACCGGGGGGACACGACCCGGGACGGCCGCCGACCGGAGTCCTGCGGCGGGCGGCTCGGATCCTCGATGTCTTCGCGGCCGAGGCAGGCACGTCCCCGGCGGGGTTGACCCTGACCCAGGTCGCTCTGGTCACCGGTCTCCCGCAGGCATCGGTGCACCGGACGTTGGAGCAGTTGGTGGCCCTGGATTGGCTCCGACGCGAGGGCATGAGGTATCGGCTGGGGATGCGTATGGTCGAGCTGGGCTCGGCAGCTGTCAACGACGACGCTCTGCGCCTGGCGGCCCTGCCCAGTCTGCGGTGGCTTCATCAGCAGACCGGCTGCATCGTCCAGCTGGGGGTTCTCGACGGTGACGACGTCGTCTATCTGGAACGGATCGGCGGTGAGTCCGTCCCCGCGATCAAGACGCGGGCAGGCAGCAGAACGCCGGCACGACAATCCACCATCGGCACGGCTCTGCTTGCACTCGCATCGTCACCGTGCGTTGTCGACCTCGAAATCATGCGTGTGCGGGAATCCCGCATTGCCTACAAGCGCGACGGCTGTCTTGAAGGGTTCGCGTGTCTGGCGGCTCCTATCGGCCCACAGGGATACGGCCGGGCCGCCGCCGTCTCGGTGTTCGGACCGGCGCGGCGGGTCGACAACGAGCAACAGGTCCGCATACCGTTGCAAAGCGCTGCCGCCGCCATCTGGCAACGGCTCAACGCACCGGTAACGCCCCGCAACATGTCTGAGAAAGCACGGGCCTGACCTTCATGTCGCGACCTGATGCTCGTTCCGGCCGCAGAGTCGGAGAAGTACGACATCCCGGTTCCCGATCCGGACAGCCGGCCGCTTCGAACACCGGGGGGCGCCTCCCCCTGAGATGTGGACACCAATTCCTTTGGCGTCGACCGATGTAGACTATCGCTGCTCGAAATCGATCGGACAAATCCTTCGCAGGATCGGCCAGAGCCGCGCGTACGTCGGCCGACGTGATACCCGGGAGCAACCGCAGCGACTTCTCATCGACTCGCCGGCGGGAATCCACCAGTGTCGGAAGCGACGCCTGCAGCGTGCGGTTGGTGGCCGTGCCTGCCCAGGTTCACCAGCGGCCCGGTGTCGGAACCGCTTGCACGGGTCAACTCGAGAAGTTCGTCGATCGGTCCCTCATGGCAGAGCACCACACGATCGGTCTGACGCGTCAACGCCGCGTACAGCAATTCCCGAGACACTCGGCGCGCCCCCGCCGGCAGCATCACCACAACCAGGCCGAATTCCGAGCCTTGCGCCTTGTGAACCGTTAGTGCCCATGCGATTTCAACGGGCGCGTCGGTCTTGGAGGATCCCACAGAGGTGGTGAAAGCGGCGGCCGAGCTGGCTGGAGTATCCGACTCGCCCGTTCCAGGGCGGGTTCTTCATGGCCTTGGTCTTGATCTGTCCGATGACGACGCCGATCTCGCCGTTGGTGAGATATCCCTTCGACTCCCCTTCGTCCTTGGACCGGAACCACGCGCGTGGCCTGTTTCGGGTATTGACGACCGTGTCGCCCAGCATGATTCGCTCGGGGGCGAGCGGTTCAGGCACGCTTCGACTCTTACCCCACATTTGTGCCTTGCGGAGTTCGAAACCGCGGTGCGTTTCCTTCAAGTGCCGATTCAACCGGACGGCTCCGTACGTGCAAATGCGGAATGGCAAAAGTACCTACCACTTCTCGATATGGGAGGCGGCATCGAAGTAGTTCACGTACGGGTCGACTGCCGCTCCGTACGATGCCGCGAACGAACGGCCGTCATCGCCCGTGCGCACACCGAGTTCGTCGCCAGGACATCATCTATCACCTGCTCCAGGACCGTACCTCCCACGCGACCGCACGTAGAGATGGCATCTTGTCGCCGCGGCGGATTCGTTTCCGGACGTCGTCGAAACCCTCCGGAATTTCGTCACCGGCAAACCACTTGGCCAGCATCAGATCGTCGCGAACGTGCCCTTGCTGGCGGCGCCGCGCAGCACAGTCAACTCCGCCCATCCAGGCGCGACCGCCGGCCAGCGTCCGTCGTGTCCGCCGCGCGTTCGAGATCGACGAATGGTCTTCTTTCGCCGATCGGAGGAAGCTGACGCGGATCGCCCACCAGGATGAGACGGTCCGGCGGCACGAGAGCATCCATCAGCGCCGCAAGCATCGTCTCCGTGAGCATCGACGCCTCATCCACCACGACCAGGCCGTATTTTGCGCGGTTACCGGGATCACCCGTCACCCGGTACCGTCCGGTGTTCCCGTCATATCGATCGCTGCGGGCGAGGAGCTGAGCCACGGTGACAGCATCGTGGTCGGCCTTCTTCGCCAGTTGCACGCGGGCTTTGCCGGTGGGTGCAACGAGCAGCACGCCTCGGCCTGCAACCGTCGGATGATGGATCAGGGCTTTGACGATCGTCGGTTTGCCTGTACCAGCTCATTCCGATTACCCAAAGCAACGAGATCGATGTCCTCGCTGAGACGACCGCTCGGGAGGTGGGTGCGCGCGAGGGACGGCGACGACGGAATTCGTCAGCGCACGGGGAATCGCATCGAGTAACCGCGCTGCGCTGATACCTGTCAGCACCACTCGATCTGCTCCGTAGATCGTCGAGGCGATCCCCGCGGCAACGGCTTCCAGACCGGGCCGCCACGGACGCCCCACCTGGTCTTGCTGGACGACGATGTAGTAGCCATGGACCACCCGATGCAAGACGTCCCGGTCGACGAGCCGCGACAGCTCGGGACGCGGGTGCGCATACACGCGGGAGCATCCTGGGGACGGAACATGCGCAGGGTGGAGCGCGCCGGCTAGACCGACAGCGGTATCCCACGCAACCTGCCCACATCAGTCCTTTCAGTGTGCATTCGTAGGCTAGAACTCCTACGGAATGCACACTGCCTATGCAACCAGTAGGGAGTGGATGCACTGTACGCGAGCTGCCACGTGCACGCGTACGGGTGCCGCTCAGGTGCGCGATGTGCCGATCTCCACCACCTGCGCCCATTCCGGTGGTCGGCTGAGGACGAAGTCGGGGTCCGATTCGTTTCGGGGAGCGATCCGGGGGAACAACCCGACCACCGTTCGGCATCGCGGACGGCTACTGGGCCACGGGGTTTGCCCATCGGTGAGCACGACCACCACGTCGGGACGGAATCGACTGCGCAGCGCCCTCTCGAATCCGGCGCGCAGATCCGTACCGCCACCCCCGAACAGTGGAATGTCCTCGGCCTGACACAGCGGGTGCACCACCCGGGCCGCTGCGTCGCAGGACAGCACCGTGACCAGGTCGCGGCGTCCACCCACGGCCCGTGCGATGGCGGCGACCTCGAGGAGTGCACTGCCCAGGTCGGCGTCGCTGACCGAACCCGACGTGTCCACGATGATGCTGACCCGAGGCGGGTTGCGTCGCAGACTCGGCAGTATCGCGCCGGGCACGGCGGCGGAGCGACGTGCCGGCCGGAGATAGGTGTAGTTGTCGCCGGCCCCCGACGAGGATGTGGCCGAGCGGATTGCCGCGCCCAGCAGGGCTCGCCACGGTTGTGGCGGGTGCACGGCTTCCTCTGCCCACCGCCGCCACCCGCGGGGCGCGCTGCCCGGCTGTCCGATGATGCTGTGCGCCACCCGGAATCGGACTGCGTCTCGCTGCTCGTCGCTGAGCCCGTTCGCCCCCTCCGGGCCCAGTTCCCACTCACGGCGCAGTCCGTCGGCACCGCTGCCGCAGTCGAGCCACGCCACGGCGTCGGTCCACGGACCGAGGCCGAACTCGCCCAGGTACTCCTCCATGAGCCGGCCGCCGGGCACTCGCAGGGTCGACGGCAGTACGGCATCGTGAGGTGTCGGTAACCCGTCGCCGAACGCGTCGTCGTTGATCTCCGCATCGGCAGCGAGATTCATCCGTAGCCGATCAGCGCGGGAAGTCAGTCCGTGTGCGTGGGCGTAACGGTCGCTGCGGCCGTGGTGATCGCGCAGCAGATGCGACACCTCGTGGACCAGGATCGAGGCCAGTTCCTCCACTGGCCGCTGAACGACGAAAGCAGGCGAGACGTAACAGCGCCAGTGCCCGTCCACGCCCATGGTCGGCACTCGAGGCGAGCTGACGATGTGCAGTGCGTACAGGGCGGTCGCGAGGTAGGGCCGGGCGCGAGCGGCGTACAACCGCGCGGCATAGATCTTGTCAGCGTCGAACGCTGGTGCCGCCGTCATCGTTCGGCCGGTACTGCGGCGCGGTCACGGGCGTGGTCCGCTGCCTTGGACACCGATACGACCCCGGCGAGCCGGTCGATGGCCGCAGGCAGCTCCCAATCGTCTCGCCGCAGAGTAGCCAGTGTGGTCGCAGGAACGACCACGAGGTCGGGTGGCCCGGTTTCCACTGCGGTGACCAGGATTGTCCACGCCGCGTCCCAGCGAGACTTGTCGGGCCGTCGGCGGACGGCGGCGACGACCGCGTCGAGCACGGCCTGGCGCAGATCCCCTCGATCGGGGAGATCGGCGGATGCCGGATCGGCGAGCAGCGTCTCCGGGTCCGGGAGATCCATGCGCTCGACAGCGGCCAACAGCTCGAATCCGGGCCCGTCGCCGACACTCCCCCGGACCAGCAGGGACAGTACGTCCTTCGACGATGAGGTGGCGGTCGCGAACGCGATCAACCGCACGGTCATGTCCCAGCTCCGTGGCGAGGGCCACGCGCCACCACGGCGGGTCTGACTGCTGGGCATCTGGTGCACGAGGGCCGGGCGGGCGGCGAGGAACTCACAGACTGCACGGCGGCCGAACGTCACCGCGTCGACGAACTTCCCCGGGTCGAGGCGAGGCAGCGTCGCACGTGGCCAGGTCCCGCCGAGCCCCCGGACGACGACCTCGTGGTCGTAGGTCCAATGGAGGTGCACGAATCGGTTCGCCAACGGCGGGCTCAGCTCCCAGCCGTCCGCTGCCGAGGACGGTGGGTTGGCGGCGGCCACGATGCGGACACCGGGTGGCAGTTGCAGTGCCCCGATTCGTCTTTCGAGAACGAGACGCAGCAAAGCTGCTTGCACGGCGGGCGGTGCCGTCGACAGTTCGTCCAGGAAGAGCAGTCCCCGGCCGGCTTCGACGAGCCGGACGGCCCATTCGGGAGGGGCCATCGGGACCCCGCGTGTCGCCGGGTCGTCTCCGAGCACGGGCAGGCCCGAGAAATCCGACGGCTCGTGAATGCTCGCGATGACGCTGGTCAGCGGGAGGTCCACGGCCTCGGCGAGCTGGGTCAGGGCGGCGGTCTTGCCGATGCCCGGTTCGCCCCACAGCAGTACCGGTAGGTCCGCGGCCACCGCCAGAGTGAGGGCCTCGAGTCGGTCGTCGGAACGAGGTTCGGTGGTGACCGAGTCGAGCATCGCCAACAGTGCTGCAGCACTGCCGAGTTCATCGTGCTGCGGCCGGTCGGGAAGAAGTGCGGAAGACATGTGCATCACCTGGGTATCGAGTCGAGCGGCAGAACGTGGCCGGCCGGCCACGCTGCAGCGCAGCGGATTTCGAGAAAAATGGGAAAGAGTCAGCGTGAACGGGTACGGCGCGACCGCCCTGTGCGCCGAGGTTGCCTTACGGGTGGCGGCTCCACCGGTGCGGAACGGAACCGGTCGTACGTGCTGCGGCGGTCCGCGGCCGCGCGGAGTTCGTCCAGCAGAGGACCGTCGCGGAGGACGGCATCGGGACCGAGCAACCCTTCGACGAGCGCCAACGCCCCGGCGGCGTCTCCGTGGTCCAGACGTTCGCGGACGCCCGGCAGACAGTCCGGACGGCGAAGCGTCTGGTCGATGACCTGCAGGCACGGCAGCGGTGTGCCGCCCAGTTGGGCGAGCAGTTCCTCGCGCCGAATCTCGGCGGGATCATGGTCGAGTGCGGTCAGGGCACCGTCGACCAGTCCGATCCGGTGCTGTTCACCACGGCAGTCGACACGGTTGATCCGATTCTCCGGCCTCGATTCCGAGGTTGACGTCGGCGGCCTCCAACCCGGATCCAGAGCGGCGGCGACCAGCGGATGCAGCCGATCGGCGGTGATCGCTCCCGACCGGATCAGCTCCAGATCGGGCAATACCCAGGTCGCGGCATCGGGCAGCACCGGCAACGCGGCGAGTCGTCCGCGCGGGTAGTCGTCCACGAGGCGTACCGCGGCGGGATCGACTCCACCCGACTCCATCACCACGTCGTACCGGCCCCCACACCGCACCCGCACGGGACCGTCACCCTGCCCGTCCGCGCGGAGCAGAATGCGAGATTCTGCCGCCCAGCGGTCGACGGCGCACCCCTTCGGTATCGCCTCCCCCAGACCAGGATCGAGCGCGGAGTTCGGCAATTGCCCTGTCCCGCAGCGTACTCGTAGCTCGTTGGACCTGCGGGCGTCCCACAGATGCCGATGAAGGTCCAATCGGAAACGCCCGTTGGGACGGGGATGCGGATGGTTCGCGGCATCCGGGCCGTCCCACAGTGTCAGGACGACCCTCTGCCCCGCGTCCGCCCAGGCCGGCGTGGTCCGGGCCACCAACTGCGCCGAACCGATTCCACCACACGGTTTTCGGTGCCCATCAGGGCCGTATCGGGCCAGTGCGATGGTCAGCCCCGGGCGCAGCAGTCCGTCGGGCGCCACGCGCGGTAGATGCCAGCGCAGCAGGTCCGGGGCCAGGTGACGCAGATCGTCCAAAACCTGTGATGCGACGTCGAAGCCGTGCGTGTGGCGCAGTACGCGTAGGTCGATGTCGACATCGAATCCCGCTGCAGCGCAGGCGCCACGCCAGTCGCCGGCGAGACGTAGGTCGGTTGCAGCTTCGATCATGGACGGCGGTACGGCGAACTCACGCACGCGCAGCCAGAAGGACAGTCGGGAGTCGAACCCGTTCACGGTCGGAGTGTGCATCAGCACTCACCGTGTGTGAACTGGGCCCCCAATCTTTGATCAGAGAAGGTTGTCATCGGCGCAATCGTAGCGTGTCGCGGCGATCGCGGCCAGGGCGCGTGTCTACTCGGACCAGGACGACGTCCGCCACCCGGCGGCACGGGCGTCCGATGGACGTGGTCGAACGTGGTCATCGGTGCCGACAAGCGCCCCCGCACCCGCCGAACCCGACGGGGACGACATTCGCGTGCTGGTGCTCCGAGATAAGCCGAGTGGCTGAAACGTACGGGGCGGCTGTGTGCGACACCGACGTCGGAATCGCACACAACCTCCCCATCGAGCGGACCCGAGACGGTGTGCGCTCGGGCTTCACCCGTGCGTGTCAGCGCAGGTTCACACCGAGCAGCGCGTCGACCGCGTCGGCGAACAGACCCGGCGCCGATGCGTCGTCCCCGCCGCGCTCGACGGCGAACGTCGCCCACCCGTCGAGGGCCTCGAGGGCCTTCGGGGTGTCGAGATCGTCGGCGAGGTGCTGCCGCAGACGCGCGATCACATCGTCGGCCGACGCTGCCGACGACAACCCCGCTGCCTGCCGCCACAAGGCCAGTCGCGCCTGCGCGGTCTCGAGAACCTCGGTCGTCCACGGCCGGTCGACGCGGTAGTGGCCCGACAGCAGGCCGAGGCGGATCGCGGCCGGGTCGACACCTTCACCGCGCAGCTTGGAGACGAACACCAGGTTGCCGCGAGACTTGGACATCTTCTCGCCGTCGAGGCCGATCATGCCGGTGTGCACATAGTGCCGGGCGAACCGCCGGTCGCCGGTGACGGCCTCGGCGTGTGCGGCGGAGTACTCGTGGTGCGGGAAGATCAGGTCGCTGCCGCCGCCCTGCACGTCGAAACCGGAGCCGATGCGGTTGAGAGCGATGGCCGCGCATTCGATGTGCCAACCGGGACGTCCGTCACCGAAGGGCGACGGCCACGCCGGTTCGCCGGGACGCTGCGCGCGCCACAGCAGGGCGTCGAGCGGGTCGCGCTTGCCGGGACGTTCCGGGTCGCCGCCGCGCTCGGCGAAGAACCGCATCATCGTGTCGTGGTCATAGCCGGACTCGTAGCCGAACTGCTCGGTGGCGTCGGTCCGGAAATAGACGTCGGGGTACTCGGCGTCGTCGACGATGTACGCCGCACCGGAGGCGACGAGCTTCTCGACGAGTTCGACGACCTCGTTCACCGACTCGACGGCACCGATGTAGTCGCGCGGAGGCAGCACCCGCAGGGCTTCCATGTCCTCGCGGAACAGCGCGGTCTCGCGCATGCCGAGGACGACCCAGTCCTCGCCGTCGCGCTCGGCGCGTTCGAACAGCGGGTCGTCGACATCGGTGACGTTCTGCACGTAGTGGACGTCGTGGCCGGCGTCGCGCCAGATGCGGTTGACCAGATCGAAGGTCAGGTAGGTGGCGGCGTGGCCGAGGTGCGTGGCGTCGTAGGGGGTGATGCCGCACACGTACATCGTCGCGGTGTCACCCGCGGTGACCG
>NZ_AJVB01000026.1:0-20613 GCF_000278445.1 Rhodococcus sp. R1101 | reverse complement strand
CCGGAACCCATCCGCGGTACGCCCGTGAGTGGCTCGAACAGCAGGCCGTCACCGGTCTGGATCGTGATCGTGGACCATCCTCCGCCGCATCCGATGTCGGCGATCCGCGCACCGGTTTCACCGAGCACCCGGTCGATCTCGGGCACCGAGCGTAGAGCGTCGGGCAACACCTGCTCGAACAACGGTCTGTTCGCGTCGGCCTGCGATTCGCACACGTCGCGGCCGAACCGGCTCCAACTCACCCCACCGCCGTCCCGGTACGCCTCGAGCAGGCCGGGCAGTTGCATCGTCGCACCGACGATCATCCGGGCGAGTGGCGCCATGTACACCAGGCTGTGCGGATCGGTGAGTACGTCGCGGCCGGCGGGAGAGAGACCGAAACGCGGTGGATCACCGTCGTCGACGTCGAGCAGACCGGTGACGGCCTGCTGTTCGAGCCACTCACGGGCGTACCGCGGATGGGTTCCGGTGCGTGCGGCCAGCTCGTCGGCGGTGGCAGGTCCGTCGTCGGCGAGGCTGCGGTACCAGCCGAGACGGTCACCGATCAGGATCGACAGGGTGTCCATGGTGCCGAGGACGGAATCGAGGACGCGCTGCGCGAAGCCGTCGGAGGAATCGAGGTGGAGCGGCGAACTCGTCGAAGTGGACATACGGATCATCTCCCGAGGACGGAAGTGGGCGTCGTACCCACTTATCGTCGCGCCCCGATCCCCGGATGTCACCGCCCGGCTGACTCACTCGTCCGGGACGGTCTCCCCGGACGACCCCACGAAGTCGACGAAGGCGCGTCCCGCCCTCGACAGTGACACCGGGTCGAACACCAGTCCGTACGAGTGCGCGAAGGTCGGCTCACACGGGCGGACCACCGCGATGTCCTGCACCGACTCGGCGAGAGAACGTTCGACGAACGACCCGCCCAGGCCTGCGAGCACCATCGGCAGGCGGGCTTCGCGATGGTCGGTGAGCACCGAGATGGGCCGCCGTACCTCGGCCCGTCGCATCGCGTAGTCGATCGCGTCGCTCACCGAACCGCCGCCGCGCGGCACGAACACCATCGGAATGTCGGGGAGTTCGGCCAACGACAGCGGTCCGGGTGGCAGATCGGTGCCGGGCGGATAGGCGAGCCAGTATTCGGTCTGTCCGAGTTCGATGATCTCGAGCCCCACCTCGTCCTCGACGGGCAGGTGGGTGACGACGAATTCGCAGTGACCGTCGTGGATGACCGACGCGGTGGATTCCTCGGTCCGCAGGTCGCCGAGTCGCGCGGTGACCTTGGGGTGGCGGCGCCGGAACTCGGAGACCAGGTCGACGATCGGTCCGGTCGCGAGAGCGGGGAACACCATGAGATCCAGGCGGCCGGTCACTTCCGTCGTGGACACGGTGAGCAGTTCTTCGACGGCGTTCACATCGCGCAGGATCTGCCGGCTCGGACCGATGAGAGCCTTACCCGCTGCGGTGAGCACCATGCCGCGTCCGATGCGATGGAACAGCCGCACTCCCAGCTCGCGTTCGAGACTGCGCAGCGCCTGGGAAACGGTGGGCTGGGCGACCCCGAGCTCGGCGGCCGCGCCGTTGATGCCGTCGTTCTCCACGACGGCGAGGAAATACTCGACCTGACGGAACTCCATGTCGTCACGCTTCCCACGGGGCGGCGGTAGTGGTCTCCACGAACGCGGCGGCAGCGGGGGACAGGTCCCCGGGGCGCACCACCAGCCCGATGGGCCGCCGGAGGGGCGGGTCCAGCGATCGGACGACCGCACCGGGGATCTGCTTCTCGGCGACGCGACGCGGAACGACCGTTCCGGCGGTGCCCCGCTCGACGAACTGCCATAGAGCTGCCTGGTTGGCGCAGTCGACGACGACGTTCTGTGCCCCCAGCAGTTCGCCGGTGCGCGCCGCGCTCGCACGGGAGCCGAGGTCGAGGACGAGTGGGAAGTCGCGGACCTGGGCTCGGGTGACCGGGTCGGGCACATCGATGGCGAGGTGGGGATGCAGGGCGAGCACCATCTCCTGCTCGAGAATCGGGATGGTGATCATGCCGGCGTGCTCGACCGACAGATCGGTGATGCCGATCTCCGCCTCGCCGCGGCGCAACGCCGCGTGCACCCCGGGCGGTCCTTCCGCGTCGTTCACCCGCACGGTCAGGTTGGGATAGCGCGTGCGGAAGCGCTCGACGAATTCGATGACCGGATGGATCGAGAACGTGGCGTAGGTGACGATCTCGACGCGGCCCGCTTCGAGATCGCGCACCGCCGCGACCTTCTGTTTCGCCCGCTCGACGTCGGCGAGGATCCGGCGCGCGGCGACGTCGAGGACGCGACCGTCCTCGGTGAGGGTGAGCCGCCGACCGGTGCGGTCGAACAGGGTGGTGTCGAGGCGCCGTTCGAGGGTGCGGATGGCCTGCGACAGCGACGGCTGCGAAATATAAAGAGCCTGAGCAGCCTTCGTGATCCCGCCGTGGTCGACGACGGCCACGAAATAGGTCACGAGGTGCAAGTCCACCCGATTATCGTAGGCGACGGCCTGAATCGCTCCGGACCGAACCGTCAGGAAGGGGTGTCACCGGCACCCGCCATCCTCCGGTAGGCCTGCTCGAGCATCCGCGCCGACATGCTCACCGCGAGCGGCGGGGCGGCAGCCGGACGCGCGGCCGGTTCGGTGGCGCGATCGGCGAGCGCGTCGGGTTCGACGAGTTCGGTCACCGGCCCGAGGCGTAGGCATCCTCGGCGCGCGCGGACGGAGTCGTCGTTCCGGATCGCTCCGAACGTCGGTGCGACCAGCACGTCCGACATGTCTACTCGCCCTTCCAGACCGGAGCGCGCTTCTCGGCGAACGCCCGGGCGCCTTCCTTGGCGTCGGCCGAGGCGAAGACCGGATCGATGAACGTGCGTTGCGCGGCGAAGGCGTCGGGGTCGGTGTAGCCGGCGGCCATCGCGACGACCTGTTTGGTCGCCTTCACCGCGAGGGGGCCGTTCGCTGCGACGCGAGCGGCGAGTTCCTTTGCCACCGTCAGTGCTTCACCGGGTTCGGTGACGCGGTTGACCAGACCGTGGTGGTGGGCGACCTCGGCGGTGAGCGGATCACCGGTGATGGCCAGCTCCATCGCGAGGGGGTAGGGCAGGATCTTGGGCAGACGCAGCAGGCCACCGGCCGCCGCGGCGAGTCCGCGCTTGACCTCGGGGATGCCGAATTTCGCGTCGCGCGACGCGACGATCAGGTCGGCGGAGAGCGCAAGTTCGCATCCGCCGGCCAGGGCCCAGCCCTCGACGGCGGCGATGAGCGGCTTGCTCGGCGGTGCCTCGGTGATGCCGCCGAAGCCGCGGCCGGGGATCGACGGCTTCTCGCCGCGCGCGAACGCCTTCAGGTCCATTCCGGCGCAGAACGTTCCGCCGGCACCGGTGAGGATGCCGATGGTCAGGTCGGGGCGTGCCTCGAACTCGTCGATGGCCGCGGCCAGCGCTTCCGACACCTCGAGGTTCACGGCGTTCTTGGCCTCGGGGCGGTTGAGAGTGAACACCGCGACGCCGTCGGCGAATTCGGTGAGGACAACGCTCATGTCAGTTTTCCTTCGTACGGGTCGGAGCGGAGAGAGTCCAGCGGGCGGGAGTTCCACCGTCGGAACGGATGTCGCCTCGGTCGGCGAGGACGATGAGATGAGCCTGGGTTTCGCGGACGGCGAGTCGCTGCAGTCGCGGGGTCATCACGTCGATGGGGCGCGACCATGTGACGCGGGTCGTGATCTCCCATGCGGTCGATTCGGGACGGGCCGCGACGGTCTCGCGGACCTCGTCGAGGCGGACCTCGTGGTGATCCATGAGTTGGCGTGCGCGCTCGGTGATTCCGCGGAACCGGTACTCGTGGGCGGGCAGTACCTCGCAGTCGGGCAGTGCCGTCGTCGCGTGCAGCGACAACAGGTAGCGGTGCAACGGGTCGACCAGTTCGCCGGGGCCCGAGGAGATGTTGGGACTGATGCGCGGAAGCATGTGGTCGCCGCTGAACAGCAGGTCGCGGTCGCGATCGACGAACGCGAGGTGTCCGGGCGTGTGGCCGGGGGTCCACACCGCCTCGATGTTCCATCCGGGAACGTCCAGCCGATCACCTTGTGCGAGAACGATATCGGCGCTCTTCCCTTCCGGGAAACGTACGAGTTCGAAGCGGGCCGCCTCGACGACCTCGGGTGGGGCGCCCAGCCCGGTGAGATCCACGCGCCACGCTTCCTCGTCGGCGGCGACGTCCTCCGGCGTGAAGTGCCCGAGGGCGGCGGCGTCGGCGGCGTGCATCGCGATGACGGCGCCGGTCGTCTCCTTCAACCGGGGTGCCAGGCCGAAATGGTCCGGATGCAGGTGGGTGATCGCCGCGTAGCGCACCTCGGTGATGTGATGGCCGGTCTCGGCGACACCGGCCACGAGGGCATCCCACGACTCCTCGGTGTCCATACCGAGGTCGATCAGGGCGAGGCCGTCGTCGAGGGCGAGCGCGTAGGACAGCACGTACCGCAGCGGGTTCTTCGGCATCGGGACCGGGATCGACCACAGGCCGGGCCGTACCTCTTCGACCGGTGGCAGTACGCCGGCCGCCCACGCTTCACGCTGGACGGTACCGAGATCCTCGGTGACGATCACGGCGTCGTTCCTTCCCGTGCGGGAGCGAACTCGTCGCGCAGTGTGCGCTTGAGGACCTTGCCGCTCGCGTTGCGAGGCAGCTCGTCGACGAAGTGGATGTGCCGGGGCTTCTTGTACGAAGCCAGACGTTCGACGGTGAACTCGAGGAGTTCGGCCTCGGTCGGTGTCTCGGCTCCGGGCGCGACCCGCACGACGGCGGTCACGGCCTCGCCCCAGCGGTCGTCCGGAACTCCCACCACCGCGACCTCGGCGACGGAAGGATGTTCGGAGATGACCGATTCGACCTCGATCGGGTAGACGTTCTCCCCGCCGGAGATGATCATGTCCTTCACCCGGTCGGTGACGAACAGGTAGCCGTCCTCGTCGATGTGCCCGGCATCTCCGGTGCGCAGGAAACCGTCCTCGGTGAACAGCTCGGCGTTCTCGGCCTCGCGCCGCCAATAACCCGGCGTGTTGTTACGTGACCGGCTCACGATCTCGCCGGTTTCGCCCGGGGGGAGCGGTTCGCCGGTGGCGAGGTCGCGGATCTGGACCTCCATGCCCGGCAGTCCGGTGCCGGCCGAGCGAAGGAGGTAGGAGCGCGGACCGTGCGGGTCGTGGTCGTCGGCACGCAGCGCGGTGAGAGCGCCCATCGTCTCGGTCATTCCGTAGCGTTGCACGAACCGGCAACCGAGGGTGTCCATGGCGCGGGCGAGGTGCGTGGGCGTGATGGGGGAGGCGCCGTAGGCGACGAGGCGCAGGCTCGACAGATCGTAGTCCGACAGGTCGGGCATCTCGACGAGCATGTTGATCACCGATGGCACGAGGAAGGCATGGGTGATGCCGTGTTCGGAGATGGCGGCCGCCACCGCATCCGGGCGCATCTCGCCGAGCAGCACCAGATGCAGTCCGGCGGAGAGCGACGTGCTCATCCACCCGACGCCGGCGATGTGGAACAGAGGTAGCGCGTCGAGCGAGACCGAGTCCTCGGTGAATTCGTACAGCGCGAAGCTCTGTGGTTCGTTGAACAGGTTGTGATGTGTCGCCACAACGCCTTTGGGACGTCCGGTGGTGCCCGAAGTGTAGAGCTGCAACACTTCGGTCCGCGGGTCGTCACCGAAACCGGGGTCGATGCCGTCGCCTGAGGCGACGAAGTCGTCCCACGACCGTGCGCCGGGAACGGAGGACACGTCACCGACCACGACGATCTGCACACCGGGCAGCACCTCGCCGGCGGCGCGCGCGGAGACGGCGAACTCGTCCTCGACGATCAACACGTCGAGCTGCGCGTCGCCGGCGATGTCGGCGATCTCGCCCGGATTCAGGCGCCAGTTGAGCGGAGCGAACACGAGACCCGCCTTGGCGCAACCGACGAACGAGGCCGCACCGGGAAGACCCATGCGCAGCAGTGCACCGACGCGCCTGGAGGTGACCGGAACCGTCCTGAGCGCCGAGGCGACCCGGTTGGTGAGGGCGTCGAACTCGGACCAGGTGAGTGTCGTGCTGCCGGAGCTGACCGCCGCGCGATCCGGATGCTCGACTGCCAGCTGCCGAATTCGGTTGGGAAGGTGCAACCCGCTCACATCACGCTCCTGATCGACACGGCCGACGCGCGGACATGCCGCCCGCGCCGGTCCAGTCGATCACGAGAGTGACTGCTGCCACAAAGACCTGCGGCCGCACGAAACGTTAGGACAAACCTATGGTCCGGAACGATCGAACTCGAGGACCCCCCGATCACTCCTGCAGAGAGTTTCCGCCCAGCGCACCGCGCAGATGCTCGGTCTCTGCGGGCAGGCTGTCGGGTGTGAACGCCCAACGGCCTTCCGTCCACGGATCGGTCAGTTGTCCGTCCGCGGGCAGGTGCTGTGCTTCGCCCCGAAGGATCTGCACGACCGGATCGTCGTCGTCCGGTGGATTGCCCGCGAGGACGATCGAGATACGGCCCTCACCACCGGCTCTCGTGATCCGGACGATCTGCAGCAGGTCGTCGTGCTCGTAGCCGTACGGGAACCCGCCGAGGACGACGAGCACCGGCGACACCGGCAGCCCTCCGTCGACCTGCTGCGCGAGCGCGTCCAACTCTGCGGCATCGGCCAGGCCCCGGAGCTTCGCCGGGACCTGTGCCCGCTCGTGAACGGGTGGCCCGGCGAATCTCGCTGCGGTGAGAGGTTCGAGTTCGGGCAGGGTCCGCCCGGGATCGACGAGGTGCAACAGTGTGCCGGGCCGAGCGGCGAGCAACCGCACGACCAGAGACGAGACGACGGGAGCGAGTTCGGTGGGTTCGCCTTCGAGCCACAACGGACGGATGAGCGGCGCCGGCAGGCACAACGGAATATGCAACAGCCCGCGATCCGCCGCCACATCACCTACGCGCACACCATCGCTCGGCGTGAGGGATCGGATCCAGGCGGGAGAGCTCCAGGAGGCGAGAGCCGGCGGCAGGGCCGCATCGACGGCGAGCAGTTCCGCGGCCAGCACTGCACTGTCGTTCCGGTAGCGTGTTTCGGCGGCGTCCACGAGTTCGTCGTAGCGCTGTTGCGCACGTTGTCTCGACCGTTCGGCCTCGGGGCCGGTACGGCGGGCGGGGTCGGTTACCGCCGCCGAGAGTTCGTCGTCGAGCCGCAGCCGGGCGAACTCGAGGCTCGACGTGCATGCGGCCGCCGAACGCGCGGCGTCCTCGAAGATTCGCCACAGCAGTTCGAGCGGCTCGAGCCCGACGGCCGGGGCGGGCACCGTTTCCGAGTCGGAGGTCTTCTCCGGGGAGTCGTCGACGTCGACCCCGTGGGCGGTGAACATCTCGACGAGTCCGCCGGTGTAACCCTGGCCGAGGGCGCGCACCTTCCACACGCCGTTACGGCGGTAGATCTCCCAGCACAGCAAAGCCGTCTCGCCGGCGGCCCCCGGTTCCACGTGAAACGTCGCGAGTACCGTGCCGGCCGCATCGGACAGGGAGGTCGACACCGCAGCGGGTCGTTCGCAGCCGACCGCGCACAGCACACGTGCGCCGGGACGGACGGCGTCGACGTCGACGACGATCACCCCGTCCTCGAGCCGAACGCCTGTCGTCCTCGATCGGTTGTAGAACACGACGTCGTCGGAGGAACCGACCTGCAGGTGGTCGTCCACGACGAACGCGCACACGTCCAGCGGGACGGCGGCGGACGTCGTGACACGGACCGTACGGGTCGCCAGCGGGGCGTTCTGTCCCGCTGTGAAGCGCTCGCCCACGGGCTACGAGACCAGGAACCGGCCCAGTTGCGGCGCGGCCTCACCGGGATGCTTCGCCTGTATGCCCTCACCGATGGCCTGCAGTTTCCACTCGCTGCCCTGGCGGTAGACCTTCGCCATCACCATGCCCGTGAACGGCATGCCGCCCTGCAGCGTGTAGCGGGCGAGCTCGGTGTCGATCGTGCCGTCGACGAGGCGGCAGAACGCGTTCTGCACCTGCTCGAAGGTGTGGCCCTTGTAGGAGGTCACGATGAACATCACCGTGGTGACGTGGACGGGGACGCGGGTGAGATCGACGAGCATGACCTCGTCGTCGCCCTCGCCGGCACCAGTGAGATTGTCGCCCTGGTGCCGGACCGATCCGTCCTTCGACTGCAGCTGGCCGTAGTACACGACGTCGGCGATCTGGTTGTCGGCGAACATCACGGCCGAGGCGTCGAGGTCGATGTCGGCGGAACGATTGCCGAACAGGCCGCGCTTCTCGACCGGATCCCAGCCGAGACCCATGCGCAGGAAGGTCAGCGCGACGCCGCCGTCCTTGCGCAGGGTGACTTTCTGACCCTTCACCAGACTCACCGGACGGTTCTTCGTCAGGCTGACCTCGGCGGGCTGTGCAGGCTGTGCTGCAGGCGGGGTGTGTGCCGGAGGCGGGGTCGGCTGCACCGGCGGAGCGGGCGTGGCAGCGACGGGCTGCGGTGCGGCCGCCGGCTGAGCGGGAGCGTCGTCGACGCTGACGCCGTGGTCGGTCACCAGCGCCGCGAATCCGCCCGCATATCCCTGCCCCACGGCGCGGACCTTCCACGCACCCTGACGCCGGTACAGCTCCAGCGCGATGACGATGGATTCGCTGCTCAGTCCGTCGATCCGGTACTCGTACAGCACGGTTCCACTGCTGTCGGACACCCGCGCGGTGGGCGGCGCGAACCGGCCGAAGTTGCTCGACGCGTCGTCGAGAGTGATCACGGCGCGCACCTGATCGATGTCGGCGGGCACCTGCGCGAGCGACACGGCGAGCGACGCGGCCTGACCGGGCGCCCCGGACACGAGGCGCACGCCCGGTCCCGTGGGCTGGTTGAAGAAGACGAAGTCGGCGTCGGAACGCACCTTGCCGTCGGCCTTGACGAGCAGTGCGGACAGATCGGCAGGGGTGGTCAGCTCGAGCGAGACGACGACGTCGGACGCGGTGATCGGTCCGTTCTGACCCTTGGAGAGCGGAGTCGGCAAGAGATGTGTCCTCACTGTGTCGGTGACCGGGCGCCTTCTACTCTACGAAGCGGCCGGAAGACGAGCGGATCGGGCGAACCAGGCGAGGATCTCCTCCCCGGCCGTGACACCCGCAGCGCCGGTCACCGACACCGTCGGGTGGCACCAGTCCATCAGTTCGAGTTCGCCGTGACGAGGCCGGATCGCGGCATCCGCGGCCTTGAGCATCTCCGCGTCGAGCGCGCCGTCGCCCGCGGCCAGGACGGGCGCATCGTCCGTGAGCACCCCCCGATCTCGGAGCCTGCGGCGCACCTCCGCCACCGCGCGGCTCTTGCACACGCTGTTCGGCATCGTGTAGATCTTGCGGCCCTGCTGCGACGCGTTCCAGCCCCGCGCCGAACACCAGTCGTGCCAGTCGTCGAGGAATCCGGCAGGTTGCGCTGCGACGTCGACGACGAGATAGCAGAACAACTCGTCGGCGATGCGGAACTTCGACACCCAGTCCTCGGAGATGCGACTGCGCAGTTCGGTCGTGATCTCGTCGAGGCTCGCGCCCCCCTCACGTACCGCTGACTCCACGGTCCTGCGCCAGTACGGGTCGAGATGTCCGTCCTCGAGGATCGACCCACCGTTGCTCGCGATGGCGTACCGCCACGGGCCGCCGGGGAGGTCGATGCGGCGGAACTGTTCGGGTGTGCGCGTGGTCGTCGGTACCACCGCCGCCCCGTCGGCGAGGGCACGTAGTTGTTGTGCTGCGCCGTCGGTGACGTACGACAGCGGTGCACCCTCGTAGTACTCGACACACAGCAGGTCCTGCGTGACGAACTGGTCGCCGGTCATCGCGGCGCGCGAATAGATGAGGGTGCGGTCGAGGTCGGTGGCGACCAGTGCGGGCACAGGGGTGTTCACGGCAGGTCCTTGATCAGTCCCATACAGGAGTAGGCGAGGTCCGGGACCTCCTCGACGGGGACGTTCCGGGCAGCTGCGAGCATGCGGATGTGGGCGTGTTCGTCCGAGGTGATGTCGCGCACCAGCACCTTCCAGGGAACGCGGCGCAACAGCACACGAGTCGTCTCCCCGACACCGGGTTTGACGAAGTTGACGCTCGAGATTCCGTACTGTGCCCGTACTCGTTCGACGGACTCCCAGCCGGCCCAGGTGGGCGTGCGGTCGGAATCGAGCACCGCCCGTGCGGCCGAGTCGACGTCCCCGCACGTGTCGAACTCCGCGGTCACAGCGTCGAGCAAGTGATTCGACACGTCGTCGGAAGCCAGCTCGGAGTAGAACTTCGCCCCGTGGAACTCGCCGGGGCCGATCAGCGTGTCGTTGAGGACCGTCCGTGACACCAAGCCGGAGACGGTGGAGTTCAGGCAGGCCGAGGCGATGAGGAAGTCGTCGCGCGTGCCGTAGGTGCGTACGCAGTGGCCGGGATCCGCGAGCACGGCGAGATCGTCGGACAGGACGGGGCCACCGCACGCGGCGTATTCGGCGAGGGCGGCGGACAGTTCGCGTGCGATCGCGCCCTTACCGGTCCAGCCGTCGACGAAGACGACGGATTCGGGGGCGTGTCGCTCGGTAACGTAATCCAGGGCAGCGCAGTCGATTCCGCGCCCGCGAACGATCGATGCCGTGTAGTGCGGCAGCGACAGGCCGTGCCGACGCAATGCCCATCGGCGGATCAGGATGCCGATCGGGGTGCCCGCCCGCGCGAGCGACACGAGGGTCAGGTCCGTCCCGCGTTCGGCGAGAAGCAGTTCGGTGACCGTGCCCACCGCATGCGCCAACCGGCCGGCTGTGGTGGCCAGTGCCTTGTCGAACAGTTCGCGATAGGCGGCGTCGGGTTGGTACTCGATCGGCAGAGACTCGGCGTAGTGCGCGAGACCCGCCTGGATCCGTGCCTCGCGTTCGGCGATGTCGCCCTCGAGGTCGACATGGGAGAGGTCCTTGAGCAGCCACGTCACCTCGTCGGGTGCGTAGGAGCCGAACTCGGGTCCGGTGAGCGGCACGGTCATGAAATCTCCCTGTGGGTGCGCAGCACCGTCGGATCGGTTGCGGGCACGACCGCGACGAGGACGTCCTCGCCGGCTGCGGTGAGCACGTCGAGAACACCTCCCGGTGCGTGGAGGCGGTCGGTGTCGGCGGGCGAATCGATCACGAGGATCAGCTCGGGCCGGATCTCGGTCGGGGTGGGCCACTGCGCATTGTAGAGATAGCGCGGCACCTCGTTCTCGAACTCGGTGTCGATGTGTTCGGGTGCGGTGAAGCGGAATCCGCGACGCAGCGGATATCCGTCGACGTCCATCACGTAGGCGGGGGATCGGGTGGTGGTCTGGAACCGCGTGGGCGTGCCGCGTTCGGTGAGTGCGTCGGCCAGCCGGAGCGGAAGGTACATCAGTTCCTCGTGTCCGATGACGACGGCAGGTCGCTGTGCGTCCCGCACATCCGTGATCGTGTCGGCGAGCGTTGCCAGAGCCGTGTCGAATCCCTCTGCGTCGGTCCGCAACATCCCGTGCCGGCCACCGTCCGGCACGTGCGAGGGCCAGGGTGCACGAACGAACCGGACGTCGCCGCGTCGATCACCCTCCGGATTGAGGGCAGGTTCGGGCAGCGACGCGACCCGCGCGACGAGATCGTCGGGCACGACGGAGTATCCGCTCGCCAGGCTCACGTGTTCGATGGTCGCGCCGAGTTCCGCTGCGACCTCCTCGGTCCGGAGGCGGTCCTGCTCCGAACGCATGTCGACGAGGGAGGCGAGCACGTACCGACCGCGAGGACGGTCGCGGTGCAGTGCGCGGATCGCGTCGAGAGCCGTTGCTCCCGTCGAGATCTCGTCGTCCACGAGAACGAGCGGCGCAGGGTTGGCGAACAGCGCACCGGAGGTCGGTTGGAGCAGGTGGAAGGTGGCATGCGAGTGCCCTTCCTCGAAACCGGTGAGCACCTCCGCTCCGGGGACACGCCGCCGCGTCGAATGCAGGTAGCATGCCGCGGCGAGGGCGTCGGCCACGCAGTGGCCCAGACCCGTTGCCGTCTCGGCGAACCCGAGAACGACCGCATCGGACGACGCGTCGCCCAGCAGCTCGGCGACGAGCTCACCGAGACGGTGGCCGGCACCGCGGACCACCGCGGGCTCCGTGGGGATGTGCTTACCGAGCACCGTGGAGACCAGCAGGTGTGCTCGACGCGGATTGCGTCGCAGTCCCGGCCGGACGAGTTCGGGCACGGTGTATCCGCACGACGAGTCGACGTGTTCGAACGCAAGGCCGAGCTCTGCTGTGGCCCAAGGAGTATCGAGCAGGTAGGTCATCGGTCCACCAGCGCCGTCAGCAGGTCGACGAAGGTGATCCCCTTGCGCGTGACACCGAACACCGACGCGCGCACCAGGGTCTGCTCGGCCCAGGTGCGGTGCGGGCGGCGTTCGTTCATCTTGTTGCCGTATCCCGATGCCTGCACACCCCCGGTGTCGCGATCGAGGATGTCGGTCGCATCGTGGTACTCCTCGTGCGTGACGGCCGACAAGGCGTGCACCGCAGCGACATGCGACGGGTGGATGACCGTCTTGCCCTGGATCCCGTTGGCCCGGTCGAGGGCGATCTCGCGCAGCAGGCCGTCGAGATCGCGGCTGACGAGTTGCTGGCGGAACAGCACGGCATCCTGTTCCTCGAACGGTGTCGAACGCAGCATCGGCCGGAACATGCGCTCGTGGTCGGCGAAGTACTCCCAGACGGGTCCGGTGATGACGAAACCCGTTCCGTCGGTCCGTCCGAGATGGTTCACCACATCGGCGATCACATCGACGACGACCCGCACGTCGTAGATCGTCAGGTCGCGGTCGCGCCGGATCCCGAAGGTGGCACACATGTCGGTCGCCCCGAGCCGGACGGCGAGGATGCGGTCGCGGTGCTCGGCGAGAATCCCGGAGATCGCACGCAACTCGTCGTCCCGGGTCTCGCGATGCACGACCTCCGCCGATTCGATGACGGGCATCGCATAGAGATGGCGGCCGAGCAGGGCCGATGCCGCGGCGACCGCCTCGAGGAAGGCGGGACCGGTGCGTGCGGTGAACTTCGGCACCACGAATCCGGTGAGCACGGTCTTGCCGGCGCCGAGCATGGACGCCACCCGCTCGATGCCGTCGGCGGTGCGTACACGAACGAACAACATCATCGTCGACGGTCCGTTCGCGGCGAGGGCGTCGAGGGTCGCGACGGCGTTCCGCAGGCCCTGCTCGACTTCGTCGTCGGCGACGGCGTCCTCGAGGTCGAGCACCATCGAGGTCACGCCTTCGGCGCCGCGCCTGGTGATCGTCGCGACGAGATCACCGCGCGTCGCGGGCACATACAGCGTGGCGCCGAGAGCGGTCGCCAGACGGTCGCGGTTGTCGCCGTGCCCGAACGGCTCGGGACGGTGCAGGAACAATTCCTCCGACGTCGCGCCGTCGAGATGCCGGAAGTGCTGCATGGCGCGCACTTCGGTAAGCGTGGCCCCCCTCATACGTTCTCGGTCCGTCCTCTCATTCGATCGACCACTCCTGCGATGAAGGTCGACACCGCATCCAAATCTCTGACGTAGGCCCAGTAATCGGGGTGCACACCGGTGAGTGCGTCGACGGCCCTGTCGATCCGGCTCAACTGCGAGTCGAGGACGGAACCCCATTCTGCGGTCAGTCCGCGTTGCACTGCCAGGTGTTGTGCGTCACGGAGACGGAACCGTACCTCGTCGACCTTGGCCTCCGGATTCTGCCGGACGGAGCGCAGGGTCGCGAGTCGTGAGGTCACGGCGTCGACGAGTTCTTCGGCGCGGGACAGTTCGGCGCGGATCGCCGCAACCAGCTCGAGCGCGTCCTCGGGCCTGCCCTCCTTCGCTGCCGCGCGAGCGTGCGTGAGCTGGTCTTCCGCGCGAGCGAGAAGCTCTCGTGCCCGCGTCTCGTTGCCGGACAGATCTGCGGAACTGGCGGCGTTGAACTCCCTGAGCAGTGCGGAGAAGGCGGGCGCGAGGCCTTCGGCTCGTGTCCGGACCGCTCCGAGCCGGGTGGTGACCGAGGCGAGGGTGCGTGCGGCCTCGTCGCGGCGCCCCGGAGCCTGCGCGAGCGCGGTGCGGAGGGCCGCCGTCGCTTCTTCGACCCGAAGGGCGGCCGTGCGGGTCGCGCCCATTCCGTGCGCCGCATCGAGACTGTTCAGCGCCTTCTCGAGTGCGTCGGTGGCCGCGCGCACCGATGGATAGTGAGCAAAGGCCACGAAGTCGGGCTGCTGCGTCGCGGCGAGAACGCCCTGCGCTTCGGTGCGTATCCGGTGCGCGAGCTCGGGCACGGTGTTCGCCACAGCCGCCATATGCTCGAGGTGACCCTGATTGTTTCCGAAGAATTCATCAAGTGTTCGTGTTGCTTCGGAAATCTGGTGCAACGCCTGCTCGTAGGCCTGCGCAGGAGCGAGCGGTCGGCCCGGATCCGTCACTGCCAGCTGAAGATACGTCTCCCCGGCGCGATAACACACCTGCCGGATGGGATCCCACTCACGGAGCAGATGCCGTTCGGGTTCGAACTCGTGGGACGCGGCGACACCGGCCTCGATGACGGACTGGCGCTTGTCCATGTCGAGGAACGCCGCGACCATCGCATCGTGTGCACGACGAGCCGCGGGATCTTCCGCATATTCCCCGCCGAACAGGCGGCGCGTCCATCGGCTCGCCACAGAACCGAATGGTACTGGGCGCACGTCCACCCGGCCGACGCGTCGCCTTTCCGCCGGTCGGAACCGCGGTCCGTACGTCTCGGGGAATCACTGCGCGGGACCGGGCATAGTGGATATGGGCGTACCCCGTGACAGCCACTACTGTGGAGAGACACGCACACCACGCGTGCCCCACACCGGTACGTCGACCGTTGGAACGATCGAAAGGACCCCGCATGGGCGTCAGCTTGACCAAGGGCGGAAACGTCTCCCTCACCAAGGAAGCTCCGAACCTGACGGCAGTGTCCGTCGGCCTGGGCTGGGACGTTCGCACCACCACCGGCACCGACTTCGACCTCGACGCCAGCGCCATCGCGACCGGGGCCGACAAGAAGGTCGTCTCCGACCAGCACTTCGTCTTCTTCAACAACCTCAAGTCGCCCGACGGCGCGATCGAGCACGTCGGCGACAACCGCACCGGTGAGGGCGAAGGCGACGACGAGGTCATCAATGTCGACCTCGCCGCCACCCCGGCGAACATCGAGAGCATCTTCTTCCCGGTCTCGATCTACGATGCCGACGCCCGCAGCCAGTCGTTCGGCCAGGTCCGCAACGCGTACATCCGCGTCGTCGACCGCGCGAACGGCAACGAACTCGCTCGCTACGACCTGACCGAGGACGCCTCGACCGAGACCGCCATGGTGTTCGGCGAGCTGTACCGCAACGGTGCGGAGTGGAAGTTCCGTGCCATCGGCCAGGGCTACGCGTCCGGCCTCGCGGGCATCGCCCGCGACTACGGCGTCAACGTCTAGTTCGTCGCTCCGGGTTCCGGCTTCGGTCGCCGCACCGAAGCCGGAACCGATCTGCAGTAACCACCCTGCAACGCCCTGATTCCGATTAGAAAGGCCACGCTTCGTGGTTCTGCGAATATTCGGTCCGTCGATGGTCGTCACCGTTGTCTCTCTGGTGGTGGCGTTCCTCTACGGCGGCCCACAAGCTCTGTTCCTCTGCGTGATCCTCGGCATCCTCGAGGTCTCGTTGTCGTTCGACAATGCGGTCATCAACGCCACCGTGCTGCGGCGGATGAGCGAGTTCTGGCAGAAGATCTTCCTCACCATCGGCATCCTCATCGCCGTCTTCGGTATGCGTCTGATCTTCCCCCTCGCGATCGTGTGGATCGCGTCCGGGCTCGGTCCCATCGCGGCACTGGATCTGGCGCTCAACCCGCCGGCCGACGGCGCCGCCTACTTCCCGGACGGCAGCCCCAGCTACGAGACCCTGATCACCGACGCGCATCCGCAGATCGCGGCGTTCGGCGGCATGTTCCTGCTGATGCTGTTCCTGCACTTCATCCTCGAAGACCGCGAGATCAAGTGGCTCGAATGGCTCGAGCGTCCCCTCGCGAAGGCCGGCAAGCTCGAGCAACTCGAGGTTGTCGTCGCGACGGTGCTGCTGCTCATCACCGCCACCGTCATCGCCCCGGACGACAAGGTCTCGACCGTCATGATCGCCGGCGCACTCGGCATGATCACCTACATCGCGGTCAACGGACTCGGCGAGATGTTCCACATCCCCGAGGAAGGCGAAGAGACCGGTGGCGGCCCGAGCGGCCTCGCCAAGGCCACCGGTAAGGCCGGCTTCTTCCTGTTCCTCTACCTCGAGGTGCTCGACGCGTCGTTCTCGTTCGACGGTGTCATCGGCGCCTTCGCCATCACGTCCGACCCGATCATCATCGCCCTGGGCCTCGGCTTCATCGGCGCGATGTTCGTCCGCTCGATCACCATCTTCCTGGTGCGCAAGGGCACGCTGTCCGACTACGTGTACCTCGAGCACGGTGCCCACTGGGCCATCGGTGCGCTGGCACTGATCCTGTTGTACTCGATCGGTACACACGTGCCGGAGGTCGTCACCGGCCTGGTCGGTGTCGCCCTGATCGGTGCGGCGTTCGCCTCGAGCATCTACCGCAACCGCAAGATCGCGGCGCGGGAAGGCGAAGATGCTGTGAAGACCACCATCCCCTGATCTTCGACAGTTCGAATCACATGCCGATGGGAGCCCTCGATCCGACATCTCGGATCGGGGGCTCCCATCGCTTTTCCGTATCACACGCGCATTCGCGCAGTCACTCCCACGAAAGGCTCGACATGGCCATCGACTACAACAAGAAGCCCGAGCAGAACGCCGGCGGCATCAACCTCAGCAAGATCAACCTCACCAAGGAATCACCCACCGTCAGCCTCTCCAAGGCCGGATCGGGCCGAGGTGTGACGCGGGTGAACCTCAACTGGTCACGCGGTGAGCAGAAGAAGGGCTTCCTCGCGAAACTCACCGGCGCGAGCGGTGGCGTGGACCTCGACCTCGGTTGCCTCTTCGAACTCGCCGACGGTTCAAAGGGCGTCATTCAGGCCCTCGGCAACAGCTTCGGCGCGCTGAACACCGCGCCCTACATCCACCTCGACGGCGACGACCGCACCGGTTCGAGCACCGGCGGCGAGAACATGTCCGTCAACCTCGAACGTCCCGAACTGTTCAAGCGCGTGCTGATCTTCGCGATGATCTACGAGGGTGCCCCCAACTGGGCCGCCGTAGACGGCGTCGTCACCCTCACCCCGCCGTCCGGCCCGCAGATCGAGGTTCGCCTGGACTCGCCCAACAACGGCGCGCGGATCTGCGCGATCGCGATGCTGCAGAACACCGGGCAGGGCATCACCGTCGAACGCCTCGTCCAGTACATCGACGGCAGCCAGTCCGACCTCGACCGCGCCTTCGGGTGGGGCATGCAGTGGCAGGCGGGGCGTAAGTAGCTCTACTGCGGATTTCCCGGTCGAAGGAGCGGGGCACAGGAGATCCCGTCGGCGCGTGCCGGCGGGATCTCGGTGGTTCCGACGTGTGCCGCTCCTACGGGGCGAGATGTCGGCTGTCGAACTCCCTGATCGTTCTTGCTTCACCACGAGGTGCAGTGACCTTGATCGGCGGTACAGCGGCCGCCGGTCCGTCCTCCCACAACCGCGCGACCTTGCGCCGGTAGATCCGGCCGAATGTCTGCATGATGACGAAGCGGGGTACAGCAGGGACGACGTGAAGGATCACGTCGCGATCTTCCGTGGTCGCGCCATCGACGATCCACGGTGCTTCGGCCCCCAGTTCGACGACGCCCTTCGGCTTCACGAAGTACTCGTTCTCGACGTCGCGGTATTCGGATGCGGTGATGGTCGCGGCGACGACCGGCATCATCTCCAGTTCCTCACGCTGTAGATGGGGCAACAGGACCTCGTTCAGTTCGGCCAGGGTGTCGAGTACGCGTGTCCGTGTGGACGCGTCCCGACCGTATGCTCGGCCGGCGCCTTCCAGGGCGATCATCGCGGGGGCGATCCGACGGTGGTCGGCCTCCATACGAACGAGCAGAGCCCCCGCAGAGGGATTCTTCGCACGGATCAGGGGCCACAGTCCGGCATCCTCCGCGCTGTGATGCAGACGTAGGGCGTACATGAGCCACACGACGTGATCGGCGAGCGCGAGTCGACGTTTCCCCTTCGGATACGGTTCGGTCTGCAGCGTCATCCGGATTCGTTCCAGGTCGCGCCGCAGGGCGCTGTGGACGATTCCCATGCTTCGTGTATCGGCGGGCTCATGTCGACCGATGTTCACGGCCCTCTCCTGTTCGTCGTACGCGTCGAGCGGTGATGAACGGATTTGTTCGGTAACCAATGGATTACGTCTATCCGGGAGGTCGACACGTTCTCTGATGATCGGTGTGTGCCGCGCGGTCGCACCGAAGCGTGCACGGCACGGGAGAACTTGCTGCATCACGACCTCGGCGACTCCGGGATCTGATGGCACGCTGTGCTGGAGTGAACCTGATATATTCAGTTCAATCAGGTTGTACTCGAATTATCGGAGCGGGAATGGCCGAAGTCAAGAGGCCGTACGATGCGTCCGGCAGGCAGGCGCAGGCCCGAGTGCGACGTCGCGCCGTGGTCGTGGCCGCCCAGGAACTGTTCGAACGCGACGGTTTCCGGGCCACCACCCTCGCCGCGGTCGCCAACCGCGCGGGTGTCTCGGTGAAGGGCTTGTACAAGAGTTTCGGCAGTAAGGCGGCTCTGGCCAAGGCGGTCTTCGATGTCGTGATCGCCGGTGACGACGAGCCGATATCGGTTGCCGAGCGTCCGGAACAGCAGGCGATGCTCGCCGAACCGGATGTGCGTCGCAAGATCGACATGTTCACCCACGCCCTGGCACATCGGCAGCACCGTTCGGCCAAGGTTCAGATCCTCATTCGCGACGGACGGCACGTGGACGACTCGCTCGACCCGGTCTGGCAGCAACTGAGCGAAGAAGGTTCGGCCGCAGCGACAATGGTCGGCGCGCATCTGATGGCGACGGGGCAACTCCGCGACGACATCGAACTCGACGAGGTTCGCGATGTGCTGTGGAACTACCTGATGATCAACACCTACGAAGCGTTGGTCCTCGAACGGGGGTGGGCACTGGACCGGTACGCGGACTGGTTGGCGCGCACAGTCATTGCCTCCCTCTGCCCGCAGGGATGAGGGGCGTCGAGGAAGTCCTCGGTCCGGAGGGAATCAGCTTCGGTGGAGAGCGAGGACCGGAATAGTACGCACTCCGCGCGTCTTCTTCTCGTACTCGGCGAAACCGGGATAGCGGCGGGCCTGCTCGGCATAGAGGCGGTCGCGCTCTGCGCCGGTGATCTCTTCTACCGTGACCCCGAAGGTCTCGGTGCCGATCTCGACCTCTGCCCGTCCCGCGGTAGTGAGGTTGTAGTACCAGGCCGGATGGGAGGGAGCGCCCCCTTTGCTCGCGAAGATGTAGACGGTCGCGTCGTCCTCCGGGTCCGGCAGATACAGCGTCGGAGTCACCGTCTCGCGACCGCTCTTGCGGCCACGATGGTGCACGAGCACCATGGGCGCTCCTTCGAAGTTGCCACCGACACGGCCTTCGTTTGCCCTGAATTCGGCGATCACCTGCGTGTTCCAGTCGTCGGACGTACTCATGGGACAAATCCTCCTGACTACTGCGGGCGGCTACGAATCACCCTAAGACGATCGGTACCAGAGGTCTGTCCGAACGAGGAACTTCAGGTGATCGAGGTCGGCGGTCGCTATGAAGGAGCCGGGCAGTGGAGTTTATCGCCGCTGGGCGAGTCGGTGAGGGCCTGGCACACGATCAATGGGCGCCCGGACGAGAGGCCGCCGTCGAACGTGGTGTATTCGAGGATGAAGTGGCCCGACGGCAGGATGCGAAACTTCTCGACCTCACGAGTTTTCCTCGCGCATTGTGTCGGTCTCGCGTGTCGCGCGATTCTGCGCTCGTAGTACGCATCTCGAGGAAGAGAGCGCGGACGTCGACCGAGCCGGTGTGGTCGAGAGCAAGTCGGAGATTCATGACGCAGGACGTGGTTGCGCGCTCTGATCGGTGAAGAAACGGCTCCAGAAGGGGTCGAAAAAGTCATACACCCGAGGTTGGCGACGCATTCGAATTCGCTGTCGAGCGCTCCGTCAAGTTCGTTGTACGCGGGAACGTCCAACCAGCGGTTGACGAATCTTCGTGAGTTCATGCGGAAGAAAGCCTGACAGATCATCACCCGCGAACCCTTGTTGCACAACGTCGATAGTGACAGTCCGGTCCCGGCCGCACGTTCGGTTAAGGCATGACGATGGTATCGAGAAAGCGAAAGTTGTTGCCGCGAAATTTATTCCATCATCCGGCAAGGTATCTTCTGCATCAGAAGCGGGCCAATCGGTTCAGATGGGGACGGAAGGGCCGGCAGAACTCAGTTTCCGGGCGGAAAGAACAGGGCTGGAGATGCGCGCTCGGTATGCGTGCGCCGAATGTGTTCGATGGTGTGCTAATTGGCATTAGCGCACCATCTCGCCCGAACCCTGAGGTGAGCG
>NZ_AJVB01000025.1:0-20959 GCF_000278445.1 Rhodococcus sp. R1101 | reverse complement strand
CGTGATGAGCTGACGCTCACCGGCACTGAGGTTGCCGTCGTTCTCCTCGTCGATGACGGTGTCGTAGCCGTCGGGCAGGGCCCGCACGAAACGGTCGACGTAACTCATCCGGGCCGCCGACATGATCTGGTTCTCGGTGGCGTACGGATTGCCGTAGGCGATGTTCTCGCGGATGGTGCCGCCGAACAGCCAGGTGTCCTGCAGGACGATGCCGATGCGCGAGCGCAGCTCGTCGCGGGACATCGAGCGGATGTCCACGCCGTCGACGAGGATCCGTCCCGCGTCGACCTCGTAGAACCGCAGGATCAGGTTGATGAGGGTGGTCTTGCCGGCGCCCGTCGGGCCGACGATCGCGATCATCTGGCCCGGCTCGGCCCGCAACGACAGGTTCTCGATGAGCGGCCGGTCGGGGGTGTACGAGAACGCGACGTTCTCGAACTCGACGAGGCCGTGCCGGCTCCACGGCATCGTCGGCGCCGCGACCTCCGGTTCCTCCTCCGGTTCGTCGAGCACGGCGAATACCCGCTCGGCCGACGCGGACGCCGACTGCAGCAGGTTGACCATCGCGCCGATCTGCGCGAGCGGCTGCACGAGCTGCCGCGAGTACTGGATCATCGCCTGGATCTCACCGAGCGTCGCGGTGCCCGACGCGATCCGCAGACCACCGAGCACCGCGATGACGACGTAACCGATGTTGCCGAGGAAGGTCACGAACGGCATCACCAGACCGGACACGAACTGCGCCCGATAGGAGGCCTGGTACAGCGATTCGTTGGTGTCGGTGAAGCGCCGCTGCACTTCTTCCGTCCGGCCGTAGGCGGTGATGAGCTCGTGTCCGGTGAAGGCTTCCTCGATCTGACCGTTGAGCTTGCCGGTCGTCTCCCACTGCGCTGCGAAGTGCTTGCGCGAGCGCCTCGCGATGATCACCGTCGCCACCACCGACGCCGGGACGGTCAGGATCGCGACCACCGCCAGCATCGGCGAGATGTACAGCATCATCACCACGAGCCCGAACAGGGTCAGGACCGCGAGGACGAGCTGGGAGATGGACTCCTGCATGCCCGCCGAGACGTTGTCGATGTCGTTGGTGACACGGCTGAGCAGGTCGCCGCGCGAATGCGTGTCGAAATAGCGCAGCGGAAGCCGGTGGATCTTGCGTTCGACCCGCGACCGCATGTCGCGCACGACACGCTGCACGATCTCGTTGAGGCCGTAGGCGGCGACCCAGATCAGGCCGGACGAGAGCAGGTACAGCGCGAGCACGATGACGAGGATCCGGCCGAGGGCCGGGAAGTCGATGCCGAGCCCGGGCACCACATCCATACCCGAGACCATGTCGGCGAACTGGTCGCGTCCTTCGGCGCGCAGACCGGCGACGGCCTCCTCCTTGGACCGGCCGGCGGGCAGTTGCATGCCCACCACCCCGTCGAAGATGACGTCGGTGCCGCGGCCGAGGACGAAGGGCGCCACCGACATGCTCACGACCCCGAGAAAGGCGGAGAACAGGACCGAGTAGACGGCGTAACGCTGCGGGTGGAGCAGACCGAGCACCCGGCTGACGGTGCGCACACGCGACGGCGCCGCGGCTTCCGGAGTCGTCATACCGTGGCCATCCTCTGCGACTCGACGATCTCCGAATACGTCCGGCACCGGCCGAGCAGCCCCAGATGCGTCCCGGAATCGACCATGACGCCGTTGTCGAGGACGACGATGCGATCGGCGTCCTGCACCGTGGAGACCCGCTGCGCGACGATGAGCACGCATGCATCGCGCGTCTCGGGCTCGAGCGCCGCCCGCAACCGGGCGTCGGTCGCCGGGTCGAGTGCGGAGAAGGCGTCGTCGAACAGGTAGACGGAGGGCCGGCGAACGAGGGCCCGGGCGATCGCGAGTCGCTGGCGTTGCCCGCCGGAGACGGTCGTGCCGCCCTGGGCCAGGACCGTGTTCAGCCCGTCCTCGCTCTTGTGGACGAAGTCCGCCGCTTGCGCGACCTCGAGGGCGTGCCACAGTTCGTCGTCGGTGGCGTCGGCGCGCCCGTACCGGAGGTTGTCGGCAATGGTCCCGGAGAACAGGTACGCCTTCTGTGGCACCACGGCGATGCGTGAGCGCAGCACGGTGGTGTCGAGCGCCCGGACATCGACACCCGCGACGAGCACCTGCCCGGCGGTGACGTCGATCAGGCGCGGCACGAGCCGCATCAGGGTGCTCTTGCCCGAGCCGGTGCCGCCGATGATCGCGGTCGTGGAACCGGGATCGGCGCGGAACGACACCCCGCTCAGCACGGGGGCGTCGGCGCCCGGATAGGAGAAACCCGCGCCTCGCAGTTCGAGGGTGACGCGGGGCGGGAGTGCACGGACAGGTTCTGCGGGCGAGGTGACCGTCGGTTCCGTGTCGAGGACGTCGAGGATGCGTTCGGCGCAGACCGTGGCGCGCGGCGCCATGATTGCGACGAACGACGTCATGAGCACGGCCATGAGAATCTGGGCGATGTAGGTGATCATCGCGGTGATGGAGCCGACCTGCATCGCACCGGCGTCGATACGGTGAGCGCCGACCCACAGCACGGCCACGGTGCTCACGTTCGAGATCAGCAGCACCGCCGGGTACAGCACGGAGTTCACTCGTCCGACGCGCAGGGCGGTCGCGGTGAGGTCGTCGTTGGCGCCGTCGAAGCGGGCCTTCTCGGTCTCGTCGCGCACGAACGCCCGGATCACTCGGATGCCGGTGATCTGCTCACGCAGCACCCGGTTCACCGAGTCGATGCGTTTCTGCATCACCCGGAAGCCGGGAAGCATGAGGGCGATGAGCGTGATCATCGTGAAGATCAGCACCGGCACGGCGACGACCAGCACCAGCGAGGTGCCGGGATCCTGACGGATCGCCATGATCACGCCGCCGATCCCCATGATCGGGGAGGTCACCACGATGGTGCAGGTCATGAGCACGAGCATCTGGACCTGTTGCACGTCGTTGGTGTTGCGGGTGATCAGCGACGGGGCACCGAACGTCCCGAACTCGCGCGCCGAGAACTGCCCGACGCTGCGGACCAGCGCGAGTCGCACGTCGCGGCCGAAGCCCATCGCGGCACGCGCCGCGAAGTAGACGGCACCGATCGCGGCCCCGATCTCGACGGCGCCGATGCCGAGCATCACCAGACCGGTGCGCACGATGTAATCGATGTCCCCGGTCGCCACGCCGTTGTCGATGATGTCGGCGTTGAGACTCGGGAGCAGCAACATGCCCCCGGTGGCGATCAGCTGCAGGAGTACGACCCCCGCGAGGGCACCCCGGTAGGGCGCCATGAAGCGGCGCAACAGCCGTAGCAACATGGGCATCACGCTACCCGCGCCTTCCTGCGACGATCTCCACGGACGGACGGGCGGCCACGCACCGCTGCGGGTACGCGGCCGCCCGGTGGTTCGTCACAGTCGTGCGGATTCCGGGGTGGACTCGGTGGCGGCGAGCTCGCGAGTGAGCTTCTCACCTTCGACGTCGACGTTCGGAAGGATCTTGTCGAGCCACTTCGGCAGCCACCACGCCTTGTCGCCGAGCAGCGCCATCACCGACGGGATGATGACCATGCGGACGATGAAGGCGTCGAAGAAGACCGCCGCCGCGAGCGCGAACCCGATCGACTTGATCAGCGAGTCCGGCTCCGCGATGAACGCCGCGAACACCGAGATCATGATGATCGCCGCTGCGCTCACCACGCGGGCGCCGTGGGCGAAGCCGCTGCGGACCGCGTCCAGCGCGCTCGCGCCGTGCACGTAGTCCTCGCGCATCCGCGTCACCAGGAACACCTGGTAGTCCATCGCGAGACCGAAGACGACACCGATGAGGATGATCGGCATGAAGCTCACGATGGGCTGCGGATTGGAGATCAGACCGCCCCAGCCCTCCTGGAACACCGCGACGGTGGCGCCGAAGGTCGCCAGAACGCTGAGCAGGAAGCCCAGGGTGGCGGTGAGCGGAACCAGGATCGAGCGGAACACCAGCATCAACAGGATGAAGGCGAGGCCGACGACCACGGCGAGGTACGGGGCGAGAGCGCTCTGGAGGCTGTCGGAGACGTCGCCCTCGAGCGCGGTCTGACCGGTCACGCCGTAGGACAGGCCGAATTCCTCGTGCAGCTCGGCCTCGCCGTCGCGGATGCTCTGGACGAGGTCCATCGTCGTGGGGTCGGTCGGGCCGCTGCGCGGGGTGACGAGGATCTGGGCGGTGTCGCCCGCCTCGTTCACCGCGACGATCTGGGCGTTGGCGACCTCGTCGTGTTCGTAGAGGGCACCGACGACGGCACCGAACGCGGCCGGGGGCTCCACTTCGGCACCCTGGGTGTCGACGACGACGACCAGCGGGCCGTTGCGCCCGGGGCCGAATCCGTCGTCGATCAGGTCGTAGGCCTTGCGGGCGCTGGTGGCGGGATCCGCGGTGGCCTCCGACGGCAGCGCGAGATTCAGTCCGGTGGCGGGCAGGGCGAGCGCACCGAGGAGGACCACACCGGCGACCAGCGGGATCGCGGGGCGGCGGGTGATCAGGCCGACGAACTTGGCGCCCGCCTTGGGGGTGTCCTCGTCGGACTCACGCTTGTTCAGGAACGGGACGCGACCCGCGAAGACCTTCTCGCCGAACAGTCCGAGCACGGCGGGCAGCAACGACACGGCGATCAGCACGGCCATGAGCACCGTGAACGCGGCGGCATAACCCATGACCGACAGGAACGGGATGCCGACGACGCTCAGTGCCATGAGGGCGATGATCACCGTCAGGCCGGCGAAGACGACTGCGGAACCGGCGGTGCCCACGGCGCGTCCGGCGGCCTCGCCACGATCGGAGGTGATGGTGAGTTCGTGCCGGAAACGCGAGACGATGAACAGCGAGTAGTCGATGGCCACAGCGAGGCCGATCATCACCGCGAGCGTCGGGGTCATCGAGCTGAGATCGGCGAAGCCGGTGGCGATGGTGATGCCGAGGCTGCCGATGCCGACGCCGACGAGCGCGGTGATCAGCGGGAGTCCGGCGGCGACGAGCGAGCCGAAGGTGAGGGTGAGCACGATCGCGGCGATGCCGATGCCGATGAGTTCGGCGGTGCCGCCGGGCATGCCCATCTCGGCGGCGGCCGTGCCGCTGACCTCCACGGTCAGACCGGCGTCACGGCCGATCTCGGCAGCATCGAAGATCTGGTCGCGCAGCGCCTGGTCGACGTCGGTGATCTCGCCCTCGAACGGGACGGTGACGAAGCCGACGGTGCGGTCGGCGCTCAGCGGCGACAGGGCCTGGGCGTCGGACAGCGCAGCCTCTTCGGGGGTGCCCTTCTGCGCGGCGACGGCCTTCATCTGCTCGACGAGACCGGCGTCGGCGAGGACCGGGCCGACCAGGGCGCCGGCCTGCTCCTCCGGAGTTGCGGTGGCGGGGTCGACCTTCGCGGCCGGCGAGACCCGGTCGATGCCGCGGATCGCGGCGAGGACCTCGTCGACGGCGGCCAGATTGCCGGGCTCGTCGAGCGTCTGCCCGTCGGGTGCCGCGAACACGTAGCGCGCGCTGAGCCCGTTCATGGGGTCCTCGGCCGAGGGGAACCGCTCGGCCATGAGGTCCTGGGTCTTCTGCGCGGGGGTGCCCGGAAGCGTGAACGCGTCCGTGGTGGGCCCGGACAGAGTTGCCGCACCGACCCCGAAGAGGACGAGCAGCGCGATCCAGAAGGACAGCACTGCGCCCTTCCGTCTGTGGGCGAACTTGCCCAGCCGGTACAGGTAGGTCGCCACGGGGCACCCTTTCTATGTCGGAAGATCCTGGTGGAGGGCCGGATGGTGGGGCGGATTCCGCGGTCGGGCGGAGTGGGAGTCAGGGAAGAGCACCGCTACGGAAAACCACGTCGGAGCCGGTCGAACGCCTCGCGGATGAGTTCTTCGACCGACCGGTCCGCCGTCCCGGCCGCATGCGTCTCCATGGCTGCCCGCACAGCACCCATGGCGGCGTAGTTCAGCAGCGACGGATACAGGTCCGAGGCGGGGTCGGTGCCGGTGCGCTCGGCGATGATCTCGACGAGCAACTGCGACGAGCGGCGCTCGACCTCGATCTGCCGGGACAGCAGCACGTTGCTCTCCTCGAGCAGGGTGATGCATGCGACGATCTCGTCGAACGGCCAGGCAGGGTTCTGCACGACGTCCAGGGCCACCGTCAGCAACGAGTCCATGATGTCCTCGTCGGCGGGACGATCGCGCAGCAGATCGATCCACTCCTCGACCCTGGTCTCGAGGTACGCGAGGACGGCGTCTTCCTTGCTCGCGAAGTAGTTGTGGAAGGTGCGGGTCGAGACACCCGCGCGCGCTGCGATCGCGTCGGCCGTCACGGCGGACAGACCGTGCTCACGGGCGAGTTCGGCCGCGGCGGTCGCGAGAGCCGCACGAGTGGCTGCCTTCTTGCGGTCGCGCAGGCCGGGAGTGATGGTCACTCCATCCACGGTACCGATTTTGCAGAGCTCTGTAAGTTTGCAGAGTCGTGCAAAGTTATGACATCGCCCACAGGCGATTCCGCTCTATTGCGGGCTTCACACCCGGCGACGCTCCCAGGCGCCCGGATCCTTCGTGAGATCTTCCACGAACCCGGGGAGGCCGCCCGTGACGACGTCCGCGAGCGATACCTCTTCGAGCACGGCGCGCAGGTTCACACGCACCGCGATCCACACGTCCTGCAACCGCTCGGCCGCCCCGCTGTAGACGACATCCTCGGGCCGCTCGCCGCGCACCGACGCGAGCGGTCCCTCGACCGTGCGGATGATGTCGGCGATGGAGATCTCGGTCGCGGGTCGCGCGAGCGAATAACCACCCTCGGGTCCCCGCCTGCTGTTCACCAGCCCGCCCCGCCGCAGGTCGGCGAGCACCGCCTCGAGGAACTTGTGCGGGATGTTCTGCGCCGTCGCGAGGGTCTCCGCCTTCGTCAGGCGACCGTCCTCGATCGCCGCGAGTTCGAGGAGGGTCCGCACGGCGTAGTCGACCCTCGCGGTGATGTGCATGCCATGCCTCTCGCGCTGCCTGATGTCCTCGGCGTGCCCGTCTCGACGGGGACGGTCAATTCCTACCAGCAATACCGAACCGCCCGGCATCGCGCGGGTGCGAGTCGCCGTTCCACACCTCTGGTGATCCATGCCACAGCGGAGGTAATGTGGACGGTTGTTCACAGCTATCGGAGGTCGTTGCGATGTGGGAAACCTTGCAGGAATCGTGGGGGTCGTTGCTCGACCCTCTCCACGATCCGGTGACTCTGGCGATTCCCGCCTTCCTCACCTTCCTGATCCTCGAGTGGGTCGCCGCGCGCACCCTCGAACACGTCGACCCCGGACCCGACGGACGCACCCGCCCCCCGCGCGGCGGCTACGAGAAGCGGGACGCCCGCGCGAGCATCTCGATGGGCCTCGTCTCCGTCGCCACGAGTGCCGCATGGAAGGTCCTGGCGCTCGTCGGATATGCGGCATTGTGGGTCTACGTCGCACCCTGGCACCTGCCGGCCGACGCCTGGTACACGTGGGTGATCCTGCTCGTGGGCATCGATGTCCTCTGGTACTGGTACCACCGGATGGCCCATCGCGTCCGCCTGGTCTGGGCGACCCATCAGGCACACCACTCGAGCGAGTACTTCAACTACGCGACGGCCCTGCGCCAGAAGTGGAACAACAGCGGCGAGATCATCATGTGGCTGCCGTTGCCCCTGATCGGCATCCCGCCGTGGATGGTCTTCGTCGGCTTCTCCGTCAGCCTCGTCTACCAGTTCTTCGTGCACACCGAGCGAGTCGGCAGGCTCCCCCGCCCGATCGAGTTCGTGTTCAACACGCCCTCGCACCACCGGGTCCACCACGGTTCCGACCCCGACTACCTCGACCGCAACTACGCCGGCATCCTCATCGTCTGGGACCGGATGTTCGGCACCTTCAAGGCCGAGGAACACCGCCCGACCTACGGGCTCACCAAGCCCGTCGGCACGTACAACATCTGGGACCTGCAGACCCACGAGTACCGGGCGATCGCCCGCGACTGGCGTACGGCCGGGAAGTTCCGCGACAAGCTCGGCTACGTCTTCGGCCCGCCCGGCTGGGCGCCGCGGCCGACGCACGTGGAGGAGACCGAGACCGTCAGTTCTGCTCGAGCGTGACGAGGAAGTCGACGCTGCCCGCGTCGTCGACCGTCACGAATCCGAGGTTCGGCGGTTCGACGCCGTAGTCCGACCAGGTCGCCGGGATGCTTCCCGACGCCACGAGGCGCTCGCCCGTACGCAGGACGTCGACGTCGACGGTCACGGGCCGTTCCGCACCACGCAGGGTGAGCGTGCCGGTCACGGTCACGGACCCGATGCTGCCGTCGCCGGGCACGGACGAGAGATCCACAGGCTCGGTGAGCGTGAACGTCGCCGTCGGATGGGTGGCGGTATCCATCACCCGCGTGCGGAACTGGCCGTCGCGCTGACCGCTGTCGGTGGTGATGCCGTCCACCTGCACGACGACCTCCGCGGCGTCGAGGGTGCCGTCGGTGACTGTCGCCGACCCGGAGACCTGATCGGTGCTGCCCACCACGGTGACGTCGGCGCCGCGCAGGATCTCGTGCACGGTGTACCCCGCGGCGGTGCGGTTGGGTTCGGTTCCCGCGACGACGGTCCACTCACCGTCGAGCCCGCCGGTCGCGGCCTCGGCGCCCTCGGTCGAGACGGAAGCCGCGGGTGCGTCGTCCTCGGCGATGAAAGTCCCGTATACCCATGGCGCGACGAAGAAGCCGAGGACCGCCACGACCACGACGGCGACGAGGGCCCACACCAGTTTCCGCATCCTGCAAATTTAAACGATGTCGGGTTCCGTGTGAGGGGCTACGTCACGGCGCGGACGCAACGTGAACCACGCGACTCCGGCAGAGACGATCATGAGGACCACCCCGATCCCGGAAGTGATCGTGACTCCGCTGTCGAACGCCGATCCTGCTGCGGCGAGCAGCGCGTCGGCCCGGTCGGCCGGCAGCGTCTCGGCCACGGCGTGGGCGCCGCCGAGCGTCTCCCGGGCGGCTTCCGCCTGCTCCGCGCTCAACCCGGCAGGAAGCAGGAGGTGCGCGGTGTAGGACGCGGAGAGCACCGAACCGAGGATCGCCGTACCGAGCACGGCACCCATCTCGTAGGCCGTCTCCGACACCGCCGACGCGGCACCGGCCTTGGCGGGTGGAACGCTCGACACGATGAGGTCGTTCGACAGCGTCTCCGCCGCACCGATACCCGCGCCGAGGACCGCGAACGCGACGATGATCGGTGTGAGCGCCGACGGTGAGGCGAGCAGGAAGACCAGTGCGTAGCCGATCGCCGAGAGCAGCAGCGCCGAGACGATGATCGACGACGGCCGCACCCACCGCACGATCGCAACCACCGACATCCCGGCGACGACCATCACGGCCAGTCCCGGAACCAGACTCAGGCCGGCCTGCATGGGGCTCTGCCCGATCACCAGTTGCAGATGCTGGGACACGAAGAACAGGAAGCCGACGAGGGAGACGACGGACAGAAGGTTCACCGCGACGGCACCGGAGAAGGTGGGAACACGGAACAGGCGGACGTCGAGCATGGGGTTCGGGCGCCGCAACTGCCGGCGCACGAACGCGACGAGCGCCACCACACCGACCACGGCCGCAACGACGGCGACGGCACCGAGGCCACTGTCGGCGACCTTCTTGATGGCGAAGACGATCGGCGCGAGGGCCAGTAGCGACAGTGCGATGCTCACGACGTCGATGCGGCCCGGGTTCGGATCCTTCGACTCGGGGACGAAGATCGGCGCGAGCACCAGCAGCGGGATCAGCACCGGCACGGCCAGCAGGAAGACCGAACCCCACCAGGCATGTTCGAGCAGGAATCCGCCCACGATCGGCCCGAGCGCAGCTCCCGCCGCGAAGCACGAGGCCCAGACCGCGATGGCGAGGCGACGCTGGGCGGCGTCGAGGAAGATGTTGCGCAGCAACGACAATGTGGACGGCATGAGCATGGCCCCGAAGAAGCCGAGCACACCGCGTGCCGTCACGAGCAGTTCCGCGGAGGGCGCATAGGCCGCCGCGACCGAGACGGCGGCGAATCCGGTCGCGCCGACGAGCAACAGCCGGCGTCGCCCGATGCGGTCGCCGAGACTGCCCATCGCCACCAGCAGACCTGCGAGCACCAGCGGGTAGATGTCGATGATCCACAGCTGTTGCGCGGCGGTGGGCTGCAACGCAGAGGAGATCCCGGGCAGCGCGAAGGCCAGGACGGTGTTGTCGACCGACACGAGCAGCACCGGAAGCATCAGTACCGCGAGGGCGACCCAGTCCCGGGCAGCCGCCTTCGTCACGGTGGGTTCCGAAACAGGCACAGATGTCGCCACGATTATCGAACTTTCGCGAGGGGGATTCGAACCCCCGTTACTGTACCAGCTGGACGGTACAGTAACGACGTCGTACGATCGGGCCGTGCCACCCGCCCCCGCCGCCCGCGCCAAACTCCTCGACGCTTTCGTGACGATCCTGCTCGAGCAAGGCGAGCGCGCCGCGACCCTCGAGGCCGTCGCCGCCAACGCCGGTGTCTCGAAAGGTGGTCTGCTCTACCACTTCCCGTCGAAGGATGCCCTGGTCGAGGGTCTCGCCGAGCACCTCGAAGCGCTTGCGGCAGAAGATGTGGAGGTGATGAATGCGGCCCCGGAAGGACCCGCGGCGTACTACATCCGCACCTCGGTCTACGCCGACACTCCGCTCGACCGGGCCATCGTCGCCCTGACCCGCCTGAGCCAGACCGCGAACCCGCGCGCCCAGCAGGCGCTGCGCCGCATCCACCAGGGCTGGTTCGAGGCCCTGTCCGCGGAGGTCAGCGATCCCGCAGCAGCGCGAGCGGTGATGCTCATCGGAGACGGGCTCTACTACGGGGCCGCGATGTCGGGCGAGACGAGCGAGACGCCGCCCGAGGACGTCGACGAACTCCTCGACGTCGTGCGGAAGCTGATCGGCCCGAACGACTGACTTCGGGGAGGTCGTGTGCGTCCGTTCGCGAAAGTACGCACACAACCTCCCTTCGGTCACCCTCATCCGAGCCGATGCAGTTCGACGTCGCGCAGCGTGCCGCCCTCGATGGTCGCGGTCATGTACGTGCAGTGCGGCTGACGACGCCGGTCGGTGGGTGAACCCGGATTGAGCAGGCGCAATCCACTCGGTGCCGTCGTGTCCCAGGGAATGTGCGAATGACCGAAGACGAGAACGTCGGTGTCGGGATAGGCGGCAGCCATCCGCTTGTCGCGGCCCGTCGACGCCCCGGTCTCGTGCACCACCGCCACCCGCACACCGTCGAGGGTCACGCGTGCGACCTCCGGCAACCGTTCCCGCAGGATCGGACCGTCGTTGTTGCCCCAGCACGCAACCAGCAGCTGCGACCGTTCCTCCAGAGCATCGAGCAACGACACGTCCATCCAGTCGCCCGCGTGGATCACCACGTCTGCACGATCCACTTCGTCCCACACCTGCGACGGCAGGTCGCGGGCGCGCGTCGGCACATGGGTGTCGGCAAGCAGCAACAGGAGCATGGCCCTCAGTCTGCCGCGGGTTCGCTGTGTGCCGCAGACACTCACGGGTAACCACGACGCATGATCACTCCAGCTCACGACAGACTCGCCATCGTCACCGGCGCCGACTCGGGCATGGGCAAGGCGACCGCCGAACTGCTCGCCGCCGAGGGTTTCGACGTCGGCATCACCTTCCACACCGACGAGGCCGGGGCGGAGGACACCCGTGTCGCGGTCGAGCAGCGCGGACAACGATGCTTCGTGGCCCGGCAGGACCTGACCAGCCCGGACACCGCCGACGTGATCGACGAACTCGCCGGCGAACTCGGCGGTCTCGGAGTGCTCGTCAACAACGCCGGCACCGGGCACCGCGACGAAGTACTCGACCTGTCCTTCGACCGGTGGCGGGAGATGCTCGCCACCGACCTCGACGGCCCGTTCCTGTGTGCGCAGCGCGCCGCGCGGCACATGATCGACTCCGGTAAAGGCGGCCGGATCGTCAACATCACGAGCGTCCACGAGCACATCCCCCGCTTCGGCGCGTCCGCCTACTGCACGGCGAAGGCCGGACTCGGCATGCTCACGCAATGTCTGGCGCTGGAATGGGCCCGGTACGGCATCACGGTCAACTCGGTGGCTCCAGGTGAGATCTCCACGCCCATGACCGGCATGGACGAATCCGAGGCCTTCCACGAGGAGCGCCCGGGCAACCCTACCGGGCGACCCGGGCACGTCCACGAGGTCGCGTCCGTCGTCGCGTTCCTTGCGTCCCCTCGCTCGTCGTACCTGACGGGCCGCTCCCTTCCCGTCGACGGCGGCCTCATGCTGATGGCCGCACACGGACACGACATGAACGACGGGAGTTGGCGCGAACTCTGACGACGACCGGTCACCCCTCCGCCGGCTTCCACAGGCGGGCGGTGGTCGACTCGGAGTTGGGGGAACTGGATGCGCACGACACCGCCTGCGGGACGATTCGGAGCGGGAACGGCGAGGGGTTACCGAGCGACCTATCGTCCCGAGGTGTTGGGCCCTGATCGGCGCGGGCGGCGCGTCGGACTTCATGCTCGTGAACGGTGCTGCTCTGGGATCGCCGACGACGACGAGCTTCGGCCACGGCGCCGCGGCGATCGGTTCGAAGGGGATGTCGGCATCCCAGCACGGCCTCTCCCGCATCGACGTCGACGCTGCACACAGCCGCTCCGGGGTGGCCTCGGCCGGTGGCATGCCGACGCTCTCCGTGGTGAGACGCAGATAGTCCTCCGCAGTGAGCTCGGGCGGGAGCGCCGCCTGTGACCCGCGAGCGCGGGCGAGGTTCTCGGCGGCCACCGGTTCGCTCTCCGCAACCTTCAGGCACCCGGGCTGGATCAGGCACAGCGAACGCACCAGGTCCGGCCGTTCCGCCGCCGCGAGCATCGCTGCGACCGCACCGTACGAATACCCGACGAGGTGGGCGCCGTCGCCGAGCAGTTCGACGATGTCGGCGGCGTCCACCTCGCAGTCGGTGCGACAGGCCCCGTCGAGATCCGGCGAATCGCCATGCCCGCGTCGGTCCATCAGGATCAGCCGACGTGACGCGCCCCAGGGCCGCTGCCGACCGAAACCCTAGGTCTCGTCGTCTCCTCAGGCCGGCACCCCGTGCACGAGAACGGCCGGTGGGACGTCGGATCCGGCGCGTCCGACCATCGTCGAGCAGACGCGCTCCACTATTCCCCCTCCCGATTGCGAGCATGCAGGCGCGAACCTATGGGAAGGCCCGTGCGAATGCAGCCGGTTGCATCAGCGCAGGTGGCGCACGAAGAACCTGGACGCGTCCTCGACTGCGAACGGTGGGACGCCGGTATGCCCGCCCATATTGGCCTGCAGTGTCTTCTCCTTCGAGCCGATGGCATCGAACAGGTCCAGGGCCGCCCGGCGGTCGTTCGATTCGTCGTCCCACTGCAGCAGCATGTGCACCGGAACGGTGAGTTCGCGAGCCTCGTCGAACATCACGCGAGGAACGAAGCTCCCCGCGTACAGACCTGCGGCCACGATGCGAGGCTCGACCACTGCCAACCGGATACCGATGGAGATCACTCCCCCCGAACATCCGACGGGGCCGCCGACCTCGGGCAGCATGAGCAGGTCGTCCAGGAGTGCTTGCCATTCCGGCACTGCTCTGTCGACCAACGGGAGGACGAGTGCGTCGACGATCGCGGCGCTCACCGGCTCGCCCGTCTCTATCGCACGATGCAGGTCGGTACGCGCCTGCTCGACGGCGGGCCACCGGGGGCGGGTGCCGCTTCCGGGGAGTTCGAGGACGGCGGTCGCGAAGCCCTCGGCTGCGGCCTGCTCGGCCCGGGCCACCAGGCGGGGATACATCCTGCGCAGTCCCAGAGGAGGGTGGCCGAGCAGGATCAACGGCACCGGGGCAGACGCCGATGCGGAAGCGGGCGTCCACATGAGTCCCGGAATGTCGTCGAGGACGAATTCACGTTCGACGATGCGGCCGTCGTCGAGAGGCCGCTCGGATTCGAAATGCATGGTCGTGCCTTTCGGGGAGTGCTCTGGTGGCGCTCCCGGACGACCTATCGTCCGACCGTGACGCCGAGTCGGAGCACCCACGTCGATACTGCGTTCACGGGTACCACCTCCTCGTTCACTCGCACGGCTTCCCTGAAGGTAGCAGTAGCCGGCGCGAGCGCCAACGGATTTTCCTCGACCTCGGAGCCGGACATCGCCGAGCGTGCCGGGCAGTCACTCCCATCGGCGCTCCGGACATGAGAAAAGCCCCTCACCTGCCTGAACAGGTGAGGGGCTTTCTGGCGGTGGCGGTGGGATTTGAACCCACGGACGGGGGTTACCCGTCACACGCTTTCGAGGCGTGCTCCTTAGGCCGCTCGGACACGCCACCGCTAGAAGACTTTACCGGATCGAGCGCCTCAGCCGAAATCCCCTGGTCACAGCTCCGATGCCGGACCACGATGGTCGCGGAAGAACTCCTCGAGCACCGCAGCGCACTCGGCTTCGAGCACACCACCGCGCACTTCCGGGCGATGCGTGAGCCGCCGGTCGCGCACCACGTCCCACAACGATCCGACGGCTCCCGTCTTCGGTTCCCACGCCCCGAAGACCACCCGCGACACCCGGGAGAGCACCAACGCGCCCGCGCACATCGTGCAGGGCTCGAGAGTCACGGCGAGGGTCGCGCCCTCGAGACGCCATCCGTCGCCGTAGACCTGTGCTGCCGCGCGCAGGGCGAGCACCTCGGCGTGCGCGGTGGGGTCTCCGGTGGCCTCGCGGGAATTCGCGGCTCTCGCGATCTCGGTGCCGTCCGGCCCGAACACCACCGCGCCCACCGGCACATCACCGGCGGGCGCGGCAGCGGCGACCTCCAGCGCGACCCGGATCAATGCCTCGTCGTCGCGCAGACCCATCTAACGGAGCTTGTCCAGGGTGTTACCCAGGACGTCGTCGAAACCGAGTCGCTGCGCGATCTCGTCGAGCTGCTCATCGGGGTACAGGTCGGTCTCCGACAGGATCACCGAGAGCACAGGCTCGGGCAGACCCATGTCGGCCAGGATGCCGAGGTCGCCTTCCTCCCACGGTTCGATGTCGTCGAGTTCGTCGGGATCGATGTCGGGGATCTCGACGTTCAGCGCATCGAGGACGTCGGCAGCGATGTCGTAGTCGACAGCCATCGTCGCGTCGGACAGCAACAGTCTCGTTCCCGACGGTGCGGGACGCACGATGACGAAGAATTCGTCGTCCACGTTGATCAGACCGAACACCGCGCCGGAACTTCTCAGCTCCCTCAATTCGGTCACCGCAGCGTCGAGACTCGTCAGTGCAGCACCGGCCAACGCCCGGCACTTCCAACGACCCTCCTCACGCGTCACGGCAACGGCGAAACCGTCGAGGTCGTCGTTCGAATTCCCCGTAGGGTTCCCACTCGGGGTAACGGAAGGGCTCTTGTTCCCTACACGCTGTGCAGCCATGGGCGCAACGGTAGTCTGCCGCGTCCGGTGAATGAAGCCCAGCACGCGATATGCCAACCTGAGAAGGTGTCCTCAGCCGTGTCCTCCCCGCCCGTCTGTGTCCTCGGTCTCGGCCTGATCGGTGGTTCGCTGTTGCGCGCCGCCGCGGCGACGGGTCGACAGGCATGGGGCTACAACCGCTCCGCGCAGGTCGTCGATGCTGCTGTCGCCGACGGCTTCGACGCCTCCACCGACCTCACCGCCACGTTGCGTCGCGCAGCCCACGCCGACGCCCTGGTGGTGGTCGCGGTGCCGATGCCGGCGGTGGGCAGCATCCTCGAGGCGGTGGCCGAACACGCACCCGATGTCGCACTCACCGACGTGGTGAGCGTCAAGGCCGAAGTGGCCGCTGCCGTCGCCGCACACGGCCTGTCGCGACGTTTCGTGGGCGGACACCCCATGGCAGGAACGGCCGAGTCCGGATGGACCGCAGGCACCGCCGAACTGTTCCGCGACGCGGTGTGGGTGATCACCGTCGACGACGGCACCGATCCCGAGGTGTGGCGGCAGGTCGCCGACCTCGCGCTCGACTGCGGCTCCGTCGTCGTACCCGCCGAGTCCGGGGAACACGACGCGGCGGTCGCGCGGGTGTCCCATCTCCCCCATCTGCTCGCCGAAGCGCTGGCCCTGTCGGGCGCCGGTGGTGGTGATCTCGCGCTCGGTCTCGCCGCCGGCTCGTTCCGAGACGGCACGCGGGTTGCGGCGACGGCCCCGTCCCTGGTGGACGCGATGTGCGAGGGCAATGCCGAGGCCCTCCTCGTCGCGCTCGACGAAACCCTCGACGTGCTGACGACGGCCCGGGAGCAGCTCGCCGACCGCAGCACCTCCGCTCTCACCCGCGCCGGTCACGAGGCCCGGACCCGCTACGAACAGCGCCGCCGCGACCCCATCGTCGGCACGCAACCCGGCGACGACGGCTGGATCGCAGTATTCCGCGAGGCCGGACGTCGCGGTGGAGTGTGGACGCGATGAACCTCCGCGACACGGCATCGGCCCTGGCCACCGGCAAGACGACCGCCACCGACCACGTCCGCTCGGTCCTTGCAGAACTCGACGCTCTCACCGGCACCCCCTGGGAGAACGCCGTCGCCGCCCGCAACGACGAGGTTGCCCTCGAAGCCGCAGCCCTCGCCGACGAACAGATCGCCGCGGGGAACTGGATCGGTCCCCTGCACGGCGTCGCGGTCGCGGTGAAGGACAACATCGACGTCGCTGGATTCCCCACCCGCTGCGGCAGCGCGGTCCTCGCCGGCGCACCCCCGGCCGGGCGCGATGCCCGCATCATCGAGAAACTCCGTGAGGCCGGAGCGATCGTGGTGGCGAAGACCCATCTCCACGAGTTCGCCTACGGACCCACCGGATTGGTCAACGCAACCGGGGCGGCCGCGCATCCGCACGATCCGGATCTGATCAGTGGCGGTTCCTCGTCCGGATCCGCAGTGCTGGTCGCACGGGGCATCGTGCCCGTCGCGCTGGGAACCGACACGGGCTGCAGCGTGCGCACCCCGGCTGCGCTGTGCGGGATCGTGGGGTTCAAGCCGGGCTTCGGGGCGCTGCCCGAACAGGGCGTGTTCCCGCTGTCGACGACCTTCGACCACATCGGTCTGCTCACAACCGACGCCCTGGACTCGTCGCTCGCGTGGGGCGCCCTTCCCGGCATCGCGCACCTGCGCACCCCGGTCTCCGAACTGCGCATCGGACGGCTGCGTGGTGGCATCTGGGATCTGTCGCCCGTCTTCGACGACGCGGTCGAGACTGCGTGTCGCACCCTCACCGATCTGGGTGCCCGCGTCGTCGACGTGGAACTGCCCGAGACCGACGAGATGCTCGAGCTGTATCCCGTGGTCACCGGTTCGGAAGCGTACGAGACGCATCGCGCGTGGTTCGAGGCCGATCCCGGACGCTATCAACCCCCGACGGCCGCTCTGCTGGCCGCGCAGCGCGACCGGCCCGCCTACGACTACATCCGGGCGGCCCGAGCGGTGACGCGACTACGTCACGACGTCGTACATCGCCTCCGCAGCGTGGACAAGCTCGATGCGTTGATCACCGTCACGACCGGTGTGCGTTCGGCGCCGCTCACGAGCGATCCCGTCGAGTTGCGCGCGCCGCTGCTGCAGATGTGCATCCCGTTCAGCGTCCTCGGTGTTCCGGCCGTGTCGGTGCCGGCCCCGGATGGGGATTCGACGCCGGTCGGGCTCCAGATCGTCGGGCTTACCGGAGGTACCCGCGGGCACGGCAGCCACCCCGCCGAATCGGCCGCGTTCGCTGTGGCCATGGCGGTGGAGGCGTCGGGACAACCTTAGATCCGCGAAGCGAGACCCCGATATTCGAGGACGAAGCCGTCCTTGTCGACGGTCACCGACGACGACGATCGCGGCGACAACACGTGGATTCCGTCGGACGCGCTGCTGTAGACGACCGTGGCCTCCTCGATGCTGAGATCGATGAGATTGACGTAGACGACGGGCACCTCCACGTCGGCGGCTCCGGTCTGCAGGTCGTGCCGGCGGATCGGCAGGGCATTGAAGAACGGACTGAACACCACGTCCGCATCCAGTGCCCCACCGAAGGTGGACCGCTGATGGTTGATGCCGTTGTCGGACATCCAGATGCCCTCTTCGGACCTCGTGAGCGACATGTGGCGCTCACCTGCGGCGAGCGTGGTGCGTACCGACAATCTGCGGGTGACACCGTTCTCGTCCGTCACCAGGTCGTAGGACGCGCTGAATGCCGGATGATCGGTGCACTCCGCAGCCACGATGCGGCCGGATGCCTTGATGCGGCGGCCGGAGAGCTGTACTCGTACCGACTCCATCCGAGGTACATCGACCGCACGCCACGTGAGTAGCGCGGGCCAGGTAGACGCGGAACCGGTGGCGTCAGAGGCTGGGATGCTCACGGTCTATACGTTATGCGACGAACGGCACACCGTGGGCGGCGGTGTCGTGATTCGTCGGCCCCGACCGCGACAGGATTCCCACACCGCTACGCGGTGTCCGGCAATGCCTCGTGGCGGGATGCCTGCCGCAGATGGTGTGAGAACACCGACAATGCCGCAGCACCGACAGCGACGTTGAGCAGAGCTCCGAACTCCTGCACGGCAAACTCCAGGACATCGACGAAGAAGACCGTGATCAACGCGGCCGTGCGGAGCGCACGAACGGCCCATCTCTGCCGACGCCAGAGGGCCACCGAACCCACCACGCACAGCAGGACGGTGACGGCGGAGCCGACGAGCTGGATCACGGTCATCACGTCGTTCGTCCGCTCGGCGAGATCTTCCTGCAGCGTGGCCACCGCGTTGACGAGAATGCCGGCGGAGAACAGCGTGAGCAGAGCCGCCGCCACCCGCACGCTCCGGTCGCCCCGCAGACGATCCGGCAACCGGATCGACACCCACGAAAAACGCGACGGCACCTCCCGGCACCGAGTGAGAAGGAGGTCGATCTGCTCGACGACCTCGGTATCGACCCCACCCTCCCGAGCTCGTTCGAGCTGTACTCGCGCCTGGTCGCGATCGGTCGGTGTCAGACCGTGGGTGAGCCCGTCCGTCGCAGTGAGCGCCGCGTTGGCGAGATACTCGTCGGCCGAGGGGCCACGACGGAGATGCACCGCCCGATTGGCCACGAGCAACAACACGACGACCACATACATGATGGCCACCGACGGGCGGTAGAAGTAGTCGTTGGTCTTCGTGACGAACTTGCCGACCTCGTCCAGGAACAGACCGAAGCCGATACCGCCGAGCACCACCGCGATGCGATCGGGTGCCCGGCCGATGAAGGTCATCGAGACCATCAACGCGGCGATCATGAGCAGCCCACCCCACAGCACATGCGCGATGTGCAGGACCGACCCGCCGACCTGCGGATAGCCCGTCAGATGGAGGTACAGACGCGTGACGAGGACGGTCGCCACCGCGGTGATCAAGAGCGCTTCGACCTGCGCGGACGACGCGGTGTCCCGCAACAGCCGAGAACGGGAACGGGTCAGCACCGCTGTCATGGCTCGCGAGCTTATCCCGCCCGGGTTCTCCTCGGGTTTCTCCGCCGGATCCGGCGGCGCGGCGCCTGCGCGGAGCGGCTCCCCGATGTGCTGTGTGGCCTAGAGTCGCTCTATGCGCACAGTGTGGACAGTTCCTCCGAACATTGCCCAAACTCTGCTGGAATCTCCCGAGATCCAGATGTTCCTGACCAGCAACGAGTTGCCGGACACAGCGGACGATCCACGCCAGAGACTTGCGGAGTTCACCCACGCGCTCGGCGCATTGAGTCGTCACATCGGACGCACCTTCGGTTCCGTGGACGTAGCCAACCGCGAACTGTTCGGCGGGTCCGCCGGCAAGGTACCGGTAGCGCTGCGCCTGACCGTCCTGCGTGCCCTCGTGAACCACGTCGACGATCGCGCTCCCAGCCCGAAACTGCTTCCGAAGAACATCTGCGACCAGCTCGATGCCTACGTCTACGCCTTGCTCGACCCACGCGACCGCAGCATCTTCTACATCGGTGCCGGACGCGGAAACCGGATCTTCGCCCTGGTGTGGACCGCACTCGGGGAAACCTCGAAGCTCACCGAGTCCGGCGAGAAGGCACCGCTGGCCACACCGGAGACCGAGGCGGCTCTGCGGCGCATCCGAACCGTCTACGAGTCCGGCTACGCAGTGGAGCATTTCGTCGTCGCCGACGCCCTGAACCCCAAGACGGACGGCGACCACACCGCCGCCGTGACGGCCGAAGCGGTCATCGCGGCACTCGGACTGACCGAACCACACCGCGGCGAATGGGTGCTCACCAACCTGGCGGGCTCCACCGAGGAATCCGAAGCCGACCGCACCGCGATTCCGATCGCCGAACTCGTGCGGCAGTACTCGGCCTCGCCCGCTCCCGAACTGCCGACGCCGTGCGTGGTGCTCCGGGTCAACGAAGCGAAGAAGGCCTCCCCCGCGGCGGTGCGCGAACTCGCATCCAAGCCGTGGCCGGCGGGTTCGGCCGCTCGCGGAATCGACGGACTGCCGATCATCGTCGTTGCCGACAACATCGTCCGGGCGGTCTACCGCGCCACAGGCTGGGAGGCGGCCGCTCGCACCGAAGAGAACGGCGGCACGATCCTCTACCGGTTCGTCGGGGAAGCCGACGACGAGCTCGAGGGCAAGTTCGTCAATACTCGCGTCACGCCCGACCGGCTCGGCCTCAAGCGCTGGCCGTCGCACGGGTGGGCGCCTCGTCTGACGCGTGCTCTGCCCCGGCCGGTCGCGCGTCCGAAGGCATCGCGCTCCTGATACAGAGCTGCTCCCCGGCCCGAGCCGGGGAGCAGCGCCGTTTCTGTTTCTCGACAACCGTTGGGCCGGCATATCTTCGGCTACAGAAACACGAAAGGGGACCCACTGCTGTGGGTCCCCTTTCGG
>NZ_AJVB01000024.1:0-20990 GCF_000278445.1 Rhodococcus sp. R1101 | reverse complement strand
GGCGAGTTCGAGCAGGGTGTGCAGCACCGGGGTGTCGAGGCGTTGTTTGCTGAAGTCGACCACCAGATCCCCGGCAGGGATCGTCAGCGCCGAGACCCGGTCGGGTTCGGTGGTGAACAACTGCCGCAGTGACACCGATTCGAGCCGGTCGCGATGGTTTTCCAGAGCTTTCCACGGTGCCGTTGCGGTTACATCGCTCATGTCGTCGACAGTAGTGCGCCCCGAGGGGGTGTGCCCGGTGTGTGAAGGCGGGGATCCCGAGGTTCCCGGCAGCGAGCGGCTGTGGCGCGCATGATGGGGCATATGGATGCTGCAGAACTGATTCGGTCCGTCCCCACCGACCTGTTCCTCGGCGGTGAATGGGTTGCGGCCGAGAACGGAGCCACTTTCGGAGTCCACGATCCCGCGACCGGCGAAGAACTCGCGCGTGTCGCCGACGCCGGGCCCGGTGATGCCGTGCGGGCCCTCGACGCGGCCGTCGCGGCCGGTCCGGCGTGGGCCGCGACCCCACCGCGCGAACGCGCCGAACTACTGCGGGCGGTCTGGCAGAAGATCACCGACCGCGCCGACGACTTCGCGCTGCTCATGACCCTCGAAATGGGTAAGGCACTGCCGGAGAGCCGGTCCGAGGTGACCTACGGGGCCGAGTTCCTGCGGTGGTTCTCCGAGGAGGCCGTCCGCATCTCCGGTCGCTACACACCCGCCCCGGCCGGCACCGGGCGTGTCCTCGTGACCAAACAACCCGTCGGCCCCTGCCTGGCCATCACGCCGTGGAACTTCCCGCTCGCGATGGGCACCCGCAAGATCGGCCCCGCCCTCGCCGCGGGCTGCACGATCATCGTCAAACCCGCCTCCGAGACACCACTCACCATCCAGCTGCTCGCACAACTCTTCGACGAGGCAGGACTGCCCGCCGGCGTCCTGTCGGTGCTGCCGTCCTCGCATGCGAGTGAGGTCACCGGTCCGCTCCTCGAGGATCCCCGGTTGCGCAAGCTCACCTTCACCGGCTCCACCGAGGTGGGGCGCACGCTCGCCGAGAAGGCCGGTCGATCACTGCTGCGCACGTCGCTCGAACTGGGTGGCAACGCGCCGTTCGTCGTCTTCGAGGACGCCGATCTCGACGCGGCCGTCGAGGGTGCGGTGGCAGCCAAGCTGCGCAACGGGGGAGAGGCCTGCACGGCCGCGAACCGTTTCCACGTCCACAATTCGGTGCGCGAGCAGTTCGTCGCGAAGCTCACCGAGCGCATGGCGTCGTACAAGCTCGGGCCGGGAACGGAGCCCGACGCGACGCTGGGCCCGCTCGTCAACGAGAAGCAGAAGAAGACCGTGATCGAACTCGTGCAGGACGCGGTATCGGCGGGCGCCTCGGTGCGACTGGGCGGTGAGGCCGCGGACGGTCCGGGATGGTTCTATCCCGCCACCGTGCTCGACGACGTGCCGCACGAGGCACGCATCCTGAAGGAAGAGGTGTTCGGACCGGTCGCGGCCGTCACCGGCTTCGACACGGAGGAGGAAGCGCTCGCGGCTGCGAACGACACCAGGTACGGGCTCGCCGCCTACATCTTCACGCGCGATCTCGACCGGGCCCTGCGCGTGTCGCATGCGCTCGAAACCGGCATCGTGGGTGTGAACCGCGGTGTCGTCTCGGACGTCGCGGCACCGTTCGGCGGGATCAAGGATTCCGGGCTGGGACGCGAGGGCGGCACCGAAGGCATCGAGGAATTTCTCGAGACCAAGTACATCGCCCTGCAATGAGAGCGGTGGGGAATCAGTGACCGGGACGGCCCCGCCGTCAGTGACCGGGACGGCCCCGCCGTCAGTGACCGGGACGGCCCCGCCGTCAGTGACCCAGACGGCCACGCCCGAGGCGGAGCAGCAGCATCGCCAGGGTGTGGCCTTCCTGGCCCAGTTCGCTGAACCGCTCGAGGACCTTCATCTCGCGGCTGTGCACAAGACGGGTACCGCCGGATGCCATCCGGGTACGCCCGATCATGCGGGAGACCTCGGTGCGCCGCTTGACCGCAGCCAGGATCTCGGCGTCGAGGCGATCGATCTCCTTGCGGAGCTCCTCGATCTCGGCTTCGGTGGGCACTCCGGCGTCGTCGGCTTCTGCCGGCTCGCCGGAAAGGGAAGAATCGATGTGCGTGCTCATGTCGTCTCCTCGCATCTGCTCTGAAGGATCGCCCGTCTGGGAGCGGCTGTTACCGGTATCGGGTCGGGCCGGCCGTCGGGAATCGACAGCGACAACCGGAACTCGATCCGAGCCTGCAAAGGACAGAAGACATGGCCCCCAGTTTGCCACTCACCCTGTCGGCCCTGCCACTCGCCCTGATCGACGGTGCGGTCCGGATCCGTTGTCCGGGCGGTCCGGTAGTTTGGTGAAACGATGAACACTCCCGTCGCGCTCGCACACTCCCGCCCCGGATCCGATGCTCTTCTCGAAGGGCTCAATCCGCAGCAGCGGGAAGCGGTCACGCACGAGGGAGCCCCGCTGCTCATCGTCGCGGGTGCCGGCTCCGGCAAGACGGCCGTGCTCACGCGACGCATCGCCTATCTGCTGGCCGAGCGCGACGTCGCCCCCGGTCAGGTGCTCGCCATCACGTTCACCAACAAGGCTGCCGCCGAGATGCGCGAGCGGGTGGCGGCCCTGGTGGGGCCGCGCGCGAACGCGATGTGGGTCTCGACCTTCCACTCCAGCTGTGTCCGGATCCTCCGCGCCCAGGCCGCTCTGCTCACGGGCATGAATTCGAATTTCACGATCTACGACGCCGACGACTCCCGTCGTCTGCTCACGATGATCGCGAAGGATCTCGAGCTCGACAGCAAGAAGTACTCCGCGCGGCTGCTGTCCACGCAGATCTCGAACCTGAAGAACGAGCTGATCGGGCCCGACGAGGCCGCGCACGAGGCGGAGACCGATTCGGCGACCACCGAACTCACCCGCGTCGTCGCGCGGGTCTACGCGCATTACCAGCAGCGCCTGCGCACGGCGAACGCCTTCGACTTCGACGACCTCATCGGCGAGACGGTGGCGCTGCTGCAGGCACATCCGCAGGTCGCCGAGTACTACCGGCGCCGGTTCCGTCACGTGCTCGTCGACGAGTACCAGGACACCAACCACGCGCAGTACGTGCTGGTGCGCACCCTCGTGGGCGATCCGGAGGAGGAATCCGCCGTTCCCCCGAGCGAATTGTGCGTGGTGGGCGACGCCGACCAGTCGATCTACGCCTTCCGCGGCGCCACGATCCGCAATATCGAGGAGTTCGAGCGCGACTATCCGCAGGCCCGCACGATCCTGCTCGAACAGAACTACCGCTCCACCCAGAACATCCTGTCGGCGGCGAATTCCGTGATCTCCAAGAACACGGGTCGCCGCGAGAAGCGGTTGTGGACCGATTCGGGCGAGGGTGAACTCATCACCGGTTACGTCGCCGACAACGAGCACGACGAGGCGCGGTTCGTCGCAGCCGAGATCGACCGGCTCGTCGACGGCGGCGACACCACCTATTCCGACATCGCGGTGTTCTACCGCACCAACAATGCCTCCCGTGCGTTCGAGGACGTCTTCATCCGGCACGGGGTGCCCTACAAGGTCGTCGGCGGTGTGCGGTTCTACGAGCGCAAGGAGGTGCGCGACATCGTCGCGTACCTGAAGGTGCTCGACAATCCGGACGACACGGTGAGCCTGCGGCGCATTCTCAACACCCCTCGTCGCGGTATCGGTGATCGTGCCGAGGCGTGTGTGGCGGTCCACGCCGAGCGCCTCGGTGTGAGTTTCGGGCAGGCACTCACCGACGCCGCTGCCGGCAAGGTCGCGCTGCTGAACACGCGGGCGCAGAAGGCGATCGCCGGATTCGTCGAGATGATGGACGGCCTGCGGGCGATGCTGGTCGCGAGCGACGCCGACGGCAACGACATGGTCGACATCGGCGATGTGGTCGATGCGATCCTCGAACGCACCGGATACAGCGCCGAGTTGTCGGCGAGCGACGATCCCCAGGACGGCGCCCGTCTCGACAACCTTCACGAACTTGTCAGCGTGGCAAGGGAATTCAGTGCCGACGTTCGCAACGCGGCCGGGATCGTCGACGACGAAAGCGAGGAGGGCGATCCCGAACCGGGATCACTCGCAGCGTTCCTCGAGAAGGTCTCGCTCGTCGCCGACGCCGACCAGATCCCCGAGAACGAGGCCGGCGTCGTCACGCTGATGACGCTGCACACCGCGAAGGGTCTCGAGTTCCCGGTCGTCTTCGTCACCGGCTGGGAGGACGGCCAGTTCCCGCACATGCGTGCCCTCGGAGATCCGGCCGAGCTGTCCGAGGAACGACGTCTCGCGTATGTGGGTCTCACCCGGGCCAGACGTCGTCTCTACCTCTCGCGGGCCGTATTGCGCTCGTCCTGGGGGCAGCCGCTCACCAATCCGGAATCCCGTTTCCTGCAGGAGATTCCGCAGCATCTCATCGACTGGCGACGCCTCGAGTCCACACCCGCGCGCGGGCAGGCGATCGGTTCGGGCACGGGTTCACGCTTCGGTGCGGTCGAGGGGCGAGGTTCGTCGGGCACCCCGAGTTTCGGTGCGGCGCGCGGACGCAACAACCACTTGGTGCTCGACGTCGGCGATCGCGTCAGTCACGACAAGTACGGTCTGGGAACGGTTCTCGAAACCCGCGGGTCGGGGCCCACGGGCACCGTCGTGATCGATTTCGGTAGTGCCGGCAAGGTGCGGCTGATGCTGGTCGGCGGTGTGCCGATGGTGAAGCTCTAGGGCTCTCCGGCCTTGCTTTTCGGCCGTCTGCTCCCGCTGCGGTCGGCAATCAGTCGCGGTCGGGGCCGAGCGAGATGCCGCGTGTGGCGAGCCACGGAAGCGGGTCGATCTTGTCGACGCCGTTGAGGTGCACCTCGAAGTGCAGGTGCGGGCCGGTGGAGAAGCCGCGATTGCCCATGGTGGCGATCTGGTCGCCGGCCATGACCCGCTGACCCACGCTGACGAGCGACTGGTCGATGTGCCCGTACACGGTGACGGTGCCGTCGGCGTGGAGGAGCCGGATCCACATGCCGAATCCGGAGGCCGGACCGGAATCGATGACCTCCCCGTCGGCGACCGCGAGGATCGGGGTGCCGATGGGGCCGGCGATGTCGATGCCGGCGTGGAGCGTGCCCCAGCGGGCACCGAAGTGCGAGGTGAACGAACCCACGGCGGGAAGCACGAACAGCGGGCGGCGGGCGGCGGCCTCGCGCGCAGCGCGTTCCTCGCTGAACCGCTGACCCTTGGCCAGGAGATTCGAGAACTGCGACAGATCGTTCGGATCGGCGATGTTGAGCACCTGCGGAGCCTGCGACGGCTCGGCGTCGGCGCTCGGTGCGAACTGCGCGGCCTGGGGCACGGCGGTGGCGGTGATGACCGACGAATCTGCTTCACCGGCGGCGAGAGCGACCTCGGAGTGTCCCGTGCTCTGCCCCGGACCGCCGTTGGCTGCGGCCTGGCCGGCTGCCACAACGGCACCGGCAGCGACCGCGAAGACGGCGGCGCGGCCTTTGAGGGCGGTGGGGGGAGTGGGAAGTCGATGGGCTCCACCGCGGGAAGCGGGAGCGGTGACGTCGCTGTTCTCGGAGTGATCACGCGAGAAGCGGTCGGCGTGGCCGTGGGAATCGGAGTAGTAGGTCGCCTCGGGACCGGGGCCGGTGTTCCGGAAATCCAGCGTGGCGGCTTCCCAGGGATTCCAGTCGTCGGGGGCCGATTCGGGACGGCGGGTTCGGCTGCCGGCACTCGGACTGCCAGAGCGCATGCCATCCTCCGTTCGTGACCTCATCGTTACTTCGACCAGGCGACGGTAACGAAGCGATCGCGGGGGTGGCAAGCCGTAGTTCGTCCAGCAGACGTTATGTGAGTGGCATCACAGTTCAAACCAGGGCAAATTGGGACATGGGCCAGCCGAGCGGGGCTCAAACACTGTTCTGCGACATGTCACGAGTTCGTTGTGCGCCCGGCAGGCGGGATCCGGTGCCGATGGGGAAGTGGCCACCTGTCATTCTGAACCGAGTGCTCCACTCGATCGTGGCGTCGGCCACGTTTCGGGAGGGGAACTGCGAAGTCGTTCCCGGAACCGACGCGCGCGTGACCTGTACCACATGGGACTGCCGCGCGTGATCCGCGGCCCGGCCGAGAAACTAGAGTCCGAAACGACCCGCTCGATACCCCGGAGCGGGCGTGAACGCAGACGAGACGGTGAGCAGATGGATCTCTTCGAATATCAGGCGAAGGAACTCTTCGCCAAGCATGACGTGCCGACGTCGGCCGGCCGTGTTACCGACACTGTCGCCGGTGCCCGCGAGATCGCGGAGGAAATCGGCAAGCCGGTGATGGTCAAGGCCCAGGTCAAGGTCGGCGGCCGCGGCAAGGCCGGTGGCGTGAAGTACGCCGCCACCGCAGACGACGCGCAGACCCACGCCGAGAACATCCTCGGCCTCGACATCAAGGGTCACATCGTCAAGAAGCTCCTGGTCGCCGAGGCCAGCGACATCGCGGAGGAGTACTACATCTCCTTCCTGCTCGACCGCACCAACCGCACCTACCTGGCCATGTGCTCGGTCGAGGGCGGCATGGAGATCGAAGAGGTCGCCGCCACCAAGCCGGAGCGCCTCGCCAAGGTGCCCGTCGACGCCGTCAAGGGTGTCGACCTGGCCTTCGCGCGCGAGATCGCCGAGAAGGGCCACCTGCCCGCCGAGGTGCTCGACGCCGCAGCCGTGACCATCCAGAAGCTGTGGGAGGTCTTCGTCAAGGAAGACGCTCTCCTCGTGGAGGTCAACCCCCTCGTCCGCACCCCGGACGACCAGATCCTCGCCCTCGACGGCAAGGTCACCCTCGACGCCAACGCCGACTTCCGTCAGCCCGGCCACGCCGAGTTCGAGGACAAGGACGCCACCGATCCCCTCGAGCTCAAGGCCAAGGAGAACGACCTCAACTACGTCAAGCTCGACGGCGAGGTCGGCATCATCGGTAACGGCGCCGGTCTGGTCATGTCGACCCTCGACGTCGTCGCCTACGCAGGCGAGAAGCACGGCGGCGTCAAGCCCGCCAACTTCCTCGACATCGGCGGCGGCGCGTCCGCAGCCGTCATGGCTGCCGGTCTCGACGTGATCCTGAACGACGCTCAGGTCAAGAGCGTGTTCGTCAACGTCTTCGGTGGCATCACCGCGTGCGACGCGGTCGCGAACGGCATCGTCAAGGCCCTCGAGATCCTCGGCGACGAGGCCAACAAGCCGCTGGTCGTCCGCCTCGACGGCAACAACGTCGACGAGGGTCGCCGCATCCTCGACGAGGCCAACCACCCGCTGGTCACCGTCGTCGCCACCATGGACGAGGCTGCCGACAAGGCGGCCGAACTCGCCTTCGCAGCGAAGTAAAGGGACACACAGAACAATGGCAATCTTCCTTACCAAGGATTCCAAGGTCATCGTCCAGGGCATCACCGGCGGCGAGGGCACCAAGCACACCGCGCTCATGCTCAAGGCCGGCACCCAGGTCGTCGGCGGCGTGAACGCCCGCAAGGCCGGCACCACGGTCTCGCACACCGACAAGGACGGCAACCCGGTCGAGCTCCCCGTCTTCGGCTCCGTCGCCGAGGCCATCAAGGAGACCGGCGCCGACGTCTCGATCGCGTTCGTCCCCCCGGCCTTCTCGAAGGACGCCATCGTCGAGGCCATCGACGCGGAGATCCCGCTGCTCGTGGTCATCACCGAGGGCATCCCCGTGCAGGACTCCGCGTACGCGTGGGCCTACAACGTCGAGAAGGGCAACAAGACCCGCATCATCGGCCCCAACTGCCCCGGCATCATCACCCCGGGTGAGGCGCTCGTCGGCATCACCCCGGCGAACATCGCCGGCAAGGGCCCGGTCGGTCTCGTGTCCAAGTCGGGAACCCTGACCTACCAGATGATGTACGAGCTGCGCGAGTACGGCTTCTCCACCGCCATCGGCATCGGCGGCGACCCGGTCATCGGCACCACCCACATCGACGCCATCGAGGCGTTCGAGAAGGACCCGGAGACCAAGGTCATCGTCATGATCGGCGAGATCGGCGGCGACGCCGAGGAGCGCGCGGCCGATTACATCAAGGCCAACGTGACCAAGCCGGTCGTCGGCTACGTCGCGGGCTTCACCGCCCCCGAGGGCAAGACCATGGGCCACGCCGGCGCCATCGTCTCGGGCTCCTCGGGAACCGCTCAGGCCAAGAAGGACGCTCTCGAGGCGGCAGGCGTGAAGGTCGGCAAGACGCCGTCCGAGACCGCTGCGCTCGCTCGCGAGATCCTGCAGTCGCTGTAAGCAGCTTCGCCGTCCGTGCGCGTTTCCGGTAGCTGTTGCTACCGGAAACGCGCACGGGCGTTTCAGGCGTCGATCCAGTCGACACCCGCGGGTTCGAGTTCGGCCGCACCGGACGTCAGCGATGCCACCCAGCCCTCCAGTTCACCGCGCTCGCGCCCCGCGACAGTGAGGACCACCCTGTCCGCATAGGCGACGTCGAGCACCGCGACCCCCCGTCCCCGCAGTTCCGCCTCCACGCGACCCGCCTCGGCGTGATCGATCGCGAGGGTGAACTTCTCCTGCTGCCGGCGCTCGACGAGGGAAGTCTCGTCCAGCGCCGCGGTGACCGCGCCCGAGTACGCGCGCACCAGACCGCCGGCGCCGAGCTTGATCCCACCGAACCACCGGGTCACCACCACCGCGACGTTCACGAGATCCCGGTGATGGAGGACCTGCAGCATCGGTATTCCGGCGGTGCCGCCCGGTTCGCCGTCGTCGCTCGACCGCTCCGCGCGCATCGACCGGTCGTCGCCCACCACGAACGCCCAGCAGTGGTGTCGGGCATCGGGATACAGTCGGCGTTGTTCGTCGACGAAGGCGAGCGCGGCGTCGGCCGTGTCGACACGGCGAACCGCGGCAAGAAAGCGCGAGTGCTTGACCTCCGTCTCGACCACGACATCGGGACCCGGGGCGAGAGTGTGCGGCATGGGCCCCATTCTCTCGGGTAGTCCCTAGGCTGGTAACTGCAGGACGAGCAACCGACACACACCGACCGACGGCAGGAGAATCGATGACATTCCCCGCAGGCGCATCCGCCCAGAGCAAGGTGGTGCCGTTGCTGCTGCCACTCGCAGTGGCCGTGCTCGGTGCCGTGAACTTCCTGCTCGGCCTCACCCCGTTCGTGAACATCACCTTCGGCTCCCAGGTGGCGCTCACCTCCTTCGATTTCGGCTTCGCCGTCGTGCCCCTGGCCTTCCTGCTCTTCGGTGGTGTGAGCGCCGCACTGTCGCTGTTGCCCGGCCAGGATCTGCGTGCCGTGGCCGTCGCGGCCTCGGGCGTCGGTTTCGTCACGTCGCTGTTCCAGCTGTTCCACCTACCCGAGGACACCGGAATCGCGTGGGGTGGTGTGACGATCCTCGTTCTCGGTTTCCTGCAGTTCGCACTGGCGCTCGTGGCGTTGCTGTTCGGTCTCGGCATCCTCGTGTCGGGGCGGTCGGGTGGCCGCGGCTCGTTCGGATCGCAGCAGGCCGCCGGGCAGTACCCGGGATCGGGTGGTGCTCCGGGATCCGCTCAGCAGCAGGGCTTCGGTGCGCCCCAGGGATACGGACCCCAGGGCTACGGACAGCCGCAGGGTTACGGCTCCCAGCAGCCGGGAGTCGCCGGGGGGCAGTCCCAGTTCGAGGCGCCTCATCCGGGGCATCAGGCGTATCCAGGGCAACAGGGGTCGTCGGGGGAGTACTCCGGTGCCCAGCAGTACGGCGGGTCGCAGCAGTATCCGGGGTCGCAGCAGTACGGCGGAGGGCAGCAGTTCCCGGGTGGCCAGCAGTACGGCGGGGGAGCGCAGTATCCCGGTGCCCAGCAGTACGGCGCTCAGCCCTATTCGGGCGCGCAGCAGTACGCCGGTGGACAGCAGTACACGGCCGCGCAGCCGACACAGCAGTACCCCGTGCAGGAGTCGCCCGCGACGCCGGAATCGACCGATCGCACCGACGCCCCGGCCGACCGGACCGAGTCCGGGACCCACACCACGGGCACGGACCATCGCGAGGAGACCGGCACCTCCGCGACCGGCGACCAGGACGCCACGCAGGCCTTCCGCGCCCCGGACGACCAGCGGTGAGCGGCGCGCCTGACACCACGATCGCCGCGACGGTGACACTCTCGACCCGATGACTTCGACGCTCGGCCGGTCGACCCGGCACGTTCCACCCGACGACGACCACCTGGACCCGGAGCGGTTCCGCATCCTGCTCGGTACCGCGGCCCGTGTTCCGGCGGTGACGCTCGCCGTCGTGGCCACGATCGTGGTGACGACGATGGTCGTCGCCAACAGCGACCTCACCGGTATCTACGCCGCGATCGCCGGAACGTGGCTCGCGCTGCACCAGGTGACGCTCACGATCGACGGCACGTCCCTCGGCGTGCTGCCGCTGCTGCCCACGGCGATCCTGCTCTGGCAGGCCGCACGCGGATGCGCATCGGCGGCCGACGCGATCGTCGAGAACAGCGGCTACGCCCTCGACCGGCAGGACGTCTCCCGCATCACCGTCGCAACCCTCGCGGGCCCGCTCCTGGTGACCGCCGCGTCGCTGATCGTGCTCCAGGACGCGGCGAGCGTGCTGCCGGTGACGCCACCGAACGCCGCAGCCGCCCTGGCATGGGTCACCGGCATCTACCTCCTCGCGGCGCTCATCGGTATCGGGTCCCGAGTGTGGAAGCCGGTGGTGCGGTACTACTCGGCGCCCGACTGGCTCGTGCTGGCGTTCCGTCCGGCGCTGCGGGTGCTGCTCGGGATGTTCGCGGCCGGTGGAGTCGCGGTCGTGGCAGGGCTCCTGTGGTCGTGGAACGTCGTCGGCGAACTGCTGGCACGCGGTGACCACTGGACCGGCGTGCTGGGTCTGACGGTGATGTCGATCCTGTATCTGCCCAACGTCGTCATCGGAGCCGCCGCCGTTCTCGCCGGCAGCACCGTGCACTTCGGCGACATCCACCTGAGCCTGTTCGAGGCGACGGGTGGTGACCTCCCGGCCCTGCCGGTGCTCGCGGCGGTCCCTTCCGGCCCGGCCGCGGCGTTCTGGCCGGTGCTGCTGGCCGTTCCGGCGACGATCGGTGCGCTGCTCGGCCGCTTCGCCGCCCAGCGGACCCTGCAGGCGAAAGCCGACGGTGTTCCGGTCGGCAGCGCCGACGCGGCATGGACGGTACTCGCCGCCGCAGCGGGAGCCGGACTCGTCACGGCGCTGGCGACCTGGGTCGCGGGTGGCTCGCTCGGAGTCTTCGGCGTGGTCGGTGCCAACTGGTGGCTCGCCGGAATCCTCGTCTTCGCGTGGTCGGGGCTGCTCGGCATCATCACGGCCCAGCTGCTGATGTGGCGCGAAGGGCGGCTGGCCGCGGCCGCGCTGCGGGCCGACGCCGCGGTCGACGAGGAGACCGCGGAGAGCACAGCGGACGTAGCGGATGGGGACGACACGGACGACGCGGACGCGGACGACGCGGCGGACGCGGATGACGTCGACGCAGAGCTTCAGTCGTCCGAAGCCGACACTCCTGCACTCGAGGCTCCTGCGACCGAGGCTCCTGCCGCCGAGGACACGGCGGCCGACGAGGACGGCGACACTGCCGAGGACAGTGCATCCGAGGCGGACGACGAGCCGGTCTCGGAGAGCGACACCGGCCCGGACTCGGACGGTGCCGCCGATACGGATTCGGAGGGCGTCATCGACGCCGAGGTCGTCGAGATCGTCGAGGAGGACGAGCCCGACGAGGAGGTCGCGAACAAGGCCGACAAGGGCGCCGACTAGGCTCTCCTACGGCCGGTCGATCGGCCGACCCACCTCGACTTCACAGGAGTGGACCCTGACTGCCTCGCGTGACCAGCTGCCGCCCACCGCGCCGGCGCGGCTCGTCGTCCTCGCCTCGGGTACGGGCAGCCTGCTGCGTTCGTTGCTCGAGGCCACTCGGACAGACGGATATCCCGCAACAGTCGTCGCCGTGGGTGTCGATCGCGAGTGCCCCGCGGAAGGGCACGCGGCCGACGAGGAGATCCGGTCGTTCCGCGTCGCACTGCGCGACTTCGAGGACCGTGCCGCATGGGACCGAGCGCTGACCGACGCGGTCGCCGCCCACGAACCCGATCTCGTGGTGTCCGCGGGCTTCATGAAGATCCTGGGCCCGGTGTTCCTGGACCGGTTCGCCGGTCGCATCATCAACACGCATCCCGCGCTGCTGCCGTCGTTCCCCGGCGCGCACGCCGTCGCCGACGCCTTGGCCTACGGCGTCAAAGTCACCGGTTCGACGGTGCACCTCGTCGACGGAGGCATCGACACCGGGCCCATTCTCGCGCAGGAAGCGGTGCAGGTGCTCGACGATGACGACGAGGACACCCTGCACGAGCGCATCAAGGTTGTGGAGCGACGGTTGCTTGCCGAGGTGGTCGCCGCCGTCGCCACCCGTGGAGTTGTTTCCGATGGACGAAAGGCCGTGATCCCCGGTGACCGAACGTAAGACTGTGCGCCGCGCGCTGGTCAGCGTGTACGACAAGAGCGGGCTGGTGGAGCTGGCGACAGGGCTCCACGCGGCAGGAGTCGAGCTGGTCTCGACCGGCTCCACGGCAAAGACCATCGCCGACGCAGGCGTGCCGGTGACGAAGGTCGAGGAACTGACCGGTTTCCCCGAGTGCCTCGAAGGCCGGGTGAAGACCCTGCACCCGCGCGTGCATGCCGGCATCCTCGCCGACACCCGCAAGCAGGACCACCTCGACCAGATCGCCGATCTCGGCATCGAGGCGTTCGAGCTCGTCGTCGTGAACCTCTACCCGTTCACCCAGACGGTCGCCTCGGGTGCGAGCCCCGACGAGTGCGTCGAGCAGATCGACATCGGCGGCCCGTCGATGGTCCGTGCCGCGGCGAAGAACCATCCGTCCGTCGCGGTGGTCGTCGACCCGGCTGCCTACGGTGACGTGCTCGCCGCCGTCGAGGGCGGCGGTTTCACCCTCGAGGAGCGCAAGCGCCTTGCCGCGCAGGCCTTCCAGCACACCGCCGCCTACGACGTGGCGGTGGCGAGCTGGATGAACAGCGGCTACGCGACTCCCGAGAACGACGAGTCGCAGTTCCCGGCGTGGACCGGCGCGACCTGGATCCGCGCGAATGTCCTTCGCTACGGCGAGAATCCGCACCAGGCTGCGGCGCTGTACGTGAACGAGGCCGGCGAGCCGGGGCTCGCGCAGGCCGAGCAGTTCCACGGCAAGGAAATGTCCTACAACAACTATCAGGACGCCGACGCCGCCTGGCGCGCCGCGCACGACCACAGCGAGCCGTGCGTCGCGATCATCAAGCACGCCAACCCGTGTGGCATCGCGATCGCCGACGACATCGCCACCGCGCACCGCAACGCGCACGAGTGCGATCCGGTCTCGGCCTTCGGCGGCGTCATCGCCGCGAACCGTGAGGTGAGCGTCGAGATGGCCGAGCAGGTCGCCGAGATCTTCACCGAGGTGATCATCGCCCCGTCGTACGCCGACGGTGCCGTCGACGTGCTCTCCCGCAAGAAGAACATCCGCATCCTGCGCGCCGATTCGCCGCAGTCGGCACCGGTCGAGATCCGTCAGATCTCCGGTGGTCTGCTCCTGCAGGAACGCGACGTGCTCACCGCGGACGGCGACTCCACTGCGAACTGGCAGCTCGCGTGCGGTGAGGCCGCGGACGAGGCCACGCTGCGCGACCTCGAATTCGCTTGGCGCGCATGTCGTGCCGTGAAGTCCAACGCGATCCTGCTGGCCTCGGGCGGCGCGACCGTCGGTGTCGGTATGGGTCAGGTCAACCGTGTCGACTCGGCGCGTCTCGCCGTGACCCGCGCGGGTGAGCGGGTCGCCGGGTCGGTGGCCGCGTCGGATGCCTTCTTCCCGTTCGCCGACGGCCTGCAGGTGCTCACCGAGGCCGGCGTGAAGGCGATCGTGCAGCCGGGCGGCTCGGTGCGCGACAACGAGGTCATCGAGGCTGCTCGCGAGGCGGGCGTGACCCTGTACCTCACGGGCGCGCGGCACTTCGCGCACTAGTTTCGAACACACCACGCGCGGCACCCGCGCGCACCGTCGCTCAGGCGGCGTGCGCGTGGGTGCCGTTGTCGTGTGCGGTGGGTTCGACGGTGCGCTTGCCGCGGCCGTCGGAGATGACGAGCTTGGCCGCGCCACGGTCGAGCAGCTCACGGATGAGATCCGCCGATGCGGCGCCGCTCTCGGTGCCGCCGACCCGGCTCAGGTCGATGGTGATGGCGTGACCGGTGAGGTCGTCGGGCAGTTCGGTCGACACGGTGCCGCCGGATTCGATTCGCAGTTTCATGGTGTTTCTCCTGTCGAGGTGATCTTGTACGGGTCGCGGTCGGGATGAAGAGCCGGGGATAAAGAAAGGGCACCCGGGGCCATGTGCCCCGAGTGCCCGAGAACGAGTCGTCGTCCGACTTCTATTCTCGGGATCGCTCCGCCGCGAAGTGGAAGAAAAGGTGCGAGAACGGTACGGAACACCCGGCTACGTACATCTGCTTGTATCGCATCGGACCGTACCTTTCTCGTGTGAACCAGTGGGTTAACGGAAGACCATACACGAACAACGCGGAATGGACATTTGTTATTTCGCGTCGTCGCCGATGATCAGTCCTCGAGCTTGTCGAGCCACGCCTCGAAGCCCGAGGTGAACTCCTCCGAATAGGGCAGATCCGCGATGTAGTCGGCGCCCGTGGACTCCTGGTCGCCGATGTCCTTGAGTGCGTGGTTGGTGTGCGTCATCCGCAGCGACGTCAGGCGGGTGTGCACGAGGGCCGCGTCGAGGGCGTCGACGTCCTCGACGCGCACCTGGATGTCCTTCGTGGAGACGCTGGTCAGTACCGGCAGGTCGCCGGCGACCTGCGCGGCGAGCATCCGCGGGTCGAGCGAGTCCTCTTCGGCGAGCGCCTTCGCGTTCGTCGGCACGAGACCGGCGTTGCGCAGCGGCTCGGGCAGGGCGTCGCTGAGCGTTCCGTCGGCGCGCAGCGACTCGACCGCCCCCGTCAGCGCGACCCGCAGTTCGTCGGCGATCTGAATCGGTAGCTGGCCGGCGGCGACCACGGCGTCGAGCTGCGCGTCGATCTGCGCGGTCAGCAGGTCGAGCAAGCGCACGGCGAGTGGTTCGAGCAGGCCCAGGCCGGCGATGGTGTCGTTGTCCTGTGCGAGCGACAGCGCGATGAGCGCGCCTTCGCTGTGCCCGACGACGTAGAGACGCTGCGCGTCGACTCCGCGCTGGGAGCCGAGAAAAGCGAGTGCGTCGGAGGCGGCGTCGATGAACGTCGAGAAGCCGAGATCGGCGACGTCCTCCACGCTGTACGGGCCGAGGCCGGTCGTGCCGCTGCCGAGCTTGTCGTATCGCAGGCTCGCGAAACCGTGGCGTTCGAGCACGTCGGCGAGGTGGCGCAGCGTGCCGATCGATCCCGGGAGCAGCGCGCTGTCGCCGTTACGGTCGGTGGGGCCGCTGCCTGCGAGCAGCAGGACGCCGGGCACCGGACCTCTCATGGAGACGGGTACCCGCACACTGCCGTGCAGGGTGACGTCGCCGCTGGAAAAGGTGATCTCGGTGTCCGACATGTCATGTGTCTATCAGAAACCGCCGGGTCGACCCGTATCGAGGGCGCCCGGGTGTGCCGTCGGCTTCGTGCGTGTCGCACGGGCCCGGCGCACCCGGCGGTAACCCCGTACACCGAGCCATCCGAACAGGGCCAGGAGCGGGACGACGAGCAGGGGAGCGAGCAGCGAGATCAGCGACGTGACGAACGAGGTGACGCTCTCCACGATCGACAGCACCGGATTGCCGAAACCCGCTGTGGTCGCGGTGCTCGCGACCCGCGTACCCGTCTGCGCCGTGCTCACCGCCAGGGCGGTCGGGGCGCCGATGACGATGCCGGCGAGCGCCGCCGTCGCGGGATCGAGGCTCGCGAAGGCCGCCCACGCCGCGAGTGCACCCGCGATCGGCCGAGTGACCGTGCCGACGGCGGACAGGGCGTTGTCCACGAGCGGTACGAGATCGGCGACGACCTCCACGACGGTGGCGATCGCCAGGGCGACGAGCGCCGAGGTGGACCCGAGCCACTGCATGGATTCGTTGAGGACGACACCGAAGAGCTCGAAGTGCACCGCGGCGGACAGGAGCAGCAGTGGCAGGAAGGTACGCAGCCCGGTGGCGGCGGCGAGTCCCAGCCCGAGCAGGGCCGCCAGGATCCAGGTGTCCATGCGGCGAGTGTAGGTGGCCGGGCCATGGGGATCACGGATGCCGAAACGACGGTTCGGTCGTACCTTGGGTGAGGTGACGTCACCCACACCGCGCCCCTCCACGGTCGGCGAGCTCCGCGCCTCCGGCCACGTGCAACGATCCGTCAAGGACGAGATCCGGCACAACCTGCTCGCCGCGCTGCGCGACGGTACCGATCCGTGGCCCGGCATCCTCGGTTTCGAGGACACCGTCGTCCCGCAGCTCGAACGCGCCCTCATCGCCGGTCACGACGTGGTCCTGCTCGGCGAACGCGGTCAGGGCAAGACCCGCCTGCTACGCACCCTGCCGCTGCTGCTCGACGAATGGACCCCGGTCGTCGCCGGTTCGGAGCTCGGCGAGCATCCCTACGAGCCCATCACCCCGGCGTCGATCCGCCGGGCCGCCGAACTCGGCGACGACCTGCCCGTCGCGTGGCGGCACCGCAGCGAGCGGTACGCCGAGAAGCTCGCGACCCCCGACACCTCGGTCGCCGACCTCGTCGGCGACGTCGACCCCGTGAAGGTCGCCGAGGGCCGCAGCCTCGGTGATCCCGAGACGATCCACTTCGGTCTCGTGCCCCGCACGCACCGCGGCATCGTCGCCGTCAACGAACTGCCCGACCTGGCCGAACGCATCCAGGTGTCGCTGCTCAACGTCATGGAGGAACGCGACATCCAGGTCCGCGGTTACACGTTGCGCCTGCCCCTCGACGTGTTGCTCGTGGCGAGTGCGAACCCCGAGGACTACACGAATCGCGGCCGCATCATCACTCCGCTCAAGGACCGCTTCGGAGCGGAGATCCGCACGCACTATCCGACGCGACTCGAGGACGAGATCGCCGTCATCGAGCAGGAGGCGCACCTGCAGGCCCGCGTCCCCGACTATCTGCTCGAGATCCTGGCACGGTTCACCCGGCTGCTGCGCGAATCGACGTCCGTCGACCAGCGGTCGGGTGTCTCTGCACGGTTCGCCGTCGCCGGCGCCGAGACCGTCTCGGCTGCGGCCCTGCATCGCGGTGCGGTCCTCGGCGAGGACGATCCGGTCGCGCGTCCCGTCGACCTCGGCACCGTCGTGGAGGTGCTCCGAGGCAAGGTCGAGTTCGAATCCGGCGAGGAAGGAAGGGAATTCGAGATCCTCGATCATCTCCTCCGGCGCGCGACGGCCGAAACGGCCCGTTCGCGACTCGCGGGCGTCGATCTCGGGCCGCTGGTCGCCGCCGTCGAACAGGGCGAGCCGGTGGTCACCGGTGAGCGGATCACCGCGAAGGTGCTGCTCGACGAACTCCCCGAACTGCCTGTGCTCGATGCCGTCGCCGAACGGCTCGGCGCCACCGACACCGGAAGTCGCGCTGCAGCAGTGGAACTCGCCCTCGAAGGGTTGTATCTGGCGCGACGGATCGCCAAGGACACCGGCGACGACGGCTCGGCGGTGTACTCCCGATGAGCAGGTCCGCCCGCTACGGTCCGTATGCCGGGGGCGATCCGCTCGCCCCGCCGGTGGACCTGCGCGACGCACTCGCCGCGATCGGCGACGACGTCATGGCGGGCGCGTCACCGAAGCGCGCCCTGCGGGAGTTGCTGCGCCGCGGTCACGAGGGTATGCGTGGCCTCGACAAGCTTGCCGCGCAGGCGAATCGGCGCCGACGGCAGCTGCTCGACCGCACCAACCTCGACGGCACCCTCCAGGAGGTGCGCGAGCTTCTCGATCGCGCCGTGCTCGAGGAACGCAAAGAACTGGCCCGGGCCCTCGACGACGACGCGCGGTTCGCCGAGATGCGGATCGAGGAACTGCCGCCGTCGACGGCGCAGGCGGTGCAGGAACTCACCGACTACGACTGGCGCAGCGCGCAGGCCCGGCAGGACTACGAGAAGATCCGCGACCTGCTCGGGCGGGAGATGCTCGACCAGCGGTTCGCCGGGATGAAGCAGGCACTCGAAGGTGCCACCGAAGCCGACCGGCAGCGCATCACCGACATGCTGAACGACCTCAACGACCTGCTCGACAAGCATGCGCGCGGCGAGGACACCGACGAGGACTTCGAGCAATTCATGGCCGAGCACGGGGAGTTCTTCCCCGAGAATCCGCAGAACGTGGAGGAACTGCTCGATTCCCTCGCGCAGCGCGCGGCGGCGGCGCAGCGGTTGCGCAACTCGCTCACCCCCGAACAGCGCGACGAACTCGACGCTCTCGCACAGCAGGCCTTCGGGTCCCCGTCGCTGACGAACCAGCTCGACCGTCTCGACGGTCACCTGCGTGCCGCACGCCCCGGGGAGGACTGGACGGGTTCGGAACGGGTGCGCGGCGAACAGGGCATGGGTCTCGGCGAGGCCACCGCGGCTCTACAGGAATTGTCCGAACTCGACCAGCTCGCCGAGCAGCTGTCGCAGCAGTACGCCGGGGCGTCGCTCGACGACATCGACCTCGACGCGCTCGCCCGTCACCTCGGACCGGAGGCCGTGGCCGATGCACGCACCCTCGCCGAACTCGAGAAGGAACTGCAGCGGCAGGGCTTCTTCGACCGGGGTGCCGACGGGCAGTGGCGCCTGTCACCCAAGGCGATGCGCAGTCTCGGCGAGGCGGCGCTGCGCGACGTCGTCGACCGCATCTCGTCGCGTACCGGGCAACGCGAGTCGCGCCGGGCGGGTGTGCTCGGTGAACCGACGGGCGCGTCGAAGGTGTGGGAGTTCGGCGACACCGAACCATGGGACGTCGTACGCACCCTCACCAACGCCACCCTGCGCAGTCCCGGGCTGCCGGTGCGGATGTCGGTGCAGGACGTCGAGGTGATCGAGACCGAACAGCGGACGCAGGCGGCGGTCGCGCTGCTCGTCGACACATCGTTCTCGATGGTCATGGACGGTCGCTGGGTGCCGATGAAACGCACCGCGCTGGCGCTGAACCATCTGGTGTCCACCCGATTCCGCGGGGATGCGTTGCAGCTCATCGCGTTCGGCCGTCACGCTCGCGTGGTGTCGGCGTCCGAACTGGCCGGACTCGACGGGGTGTACGAGCAGGGCACCAATCTGCACCATGCCCTGATGCTCGCGGGTCGTCATCTGCGTCGTCATCCCCACGCGCAGCCGGTGGTCTTCGTCGTCACCGACGGTGAACCCACCGCCCATCTCGAAGCGGACGGCTTCGCGGCCTTCGACTACCCACCGAGTTCGCGCACCCTCGGGTTGACGGTGCGCGAACTCGACCACGTCGCGCGGCTCGGTGCCCAGGTGACGATCTTCCGGCTCGGCAGCGACCCCGGACTCGCACGCGTCGTCGACGTGCTGGCCCGGCGCGTCGGGGGGCGTGTGGTCGCGCCCGACGTCGACGGGCTCGGGGCGGCGGTCGTCGCCGACTACGTCCGCGCCCGCCGAAGGTCCTAGTCGTTCGAGGTACGCGCGAACGTCCACGTGGTGGTCGCGGCGACGGACAACAGTATCGCGGTCACCCAGAACACCGACGCGACGCCGGCGATCCCGGCGACGGCCCCGGCGGCAAGAGGCACCGCGACCTGCCCGAGACGATTACCCGTCAACCGCACCGCCAGCGCCGACGCGCGGTCGGACGGTGCGACGAGTCCGACCACCCACGTCATCGTGAGCGGCTGGCCGACACCCCAGAACATTCCGCACACGGCGAGCAGCGCGCCGATGACCCACGGATTCGGCACGAGCGGTATCAGCGCGACCGGCACGACGGTGCCCGCGGTCGCGGAGACGAGGAGCCACGTGCGCGGAATGTGCCGCAGCGCCCACGGCAACAGGGCGCGCGCGAGGATGGAGGCCACGGTGCGGGCGGTGAGCAGGATCGTCACCAGGAGCACACCGAACCCGAACTGCTCACCGAGCAGCGGGAGATAGGCGACGACGAGGTCGACGGACGCGAGGACCACCAGGCTCGACAGCATCGCCGGCTTCATGCCCTTCGTCGCGAGCATCGACAGGATCGACTGGGGTGCGCCGTCCTCCGCGGTGCGTCCCGATCCGGGTGGTTCGCGCAGACCCAGTACCAACGGCAGAGCGAGCAGCGAGACCACCGTCATCACCAGCAACGCACCCGTGGTCTCGACGGATCCGCTCCCGTCGCCGGAGGTCGCGGCGATCGCGCCGGCCACCGGCACACCGACGGCCTGCCCGACCGACACGCCCAATGTGATGCCGGCGAATCCGCGATCCAGTTCGCCCGGCGGCGACAGGATCGACACGAACGCCTGCCCGGACACCGTGACGAGCAGTTGTCCGAGTCCGAGCACGATATTGCCGAGGGCCAGCACGATCAGTCCCGAACTGAGAGCGATCGACCCGGCGCCGACCGTCGTGACGACGATGCCCGAACGGAGAACGGCGGTCGCGTGGCCACGATCCACGGCGCGTCCCATCAGTACCGCCGCCACCAGGGGGACGAGCGCGTAGAGGGCGGTGACGGCACCGATGGTCGCGGCGTCACCACCCAGCGCGAGGATCCGGTAGGAGACCAGCACACGGATCGACTGGAACGCCGCGTGCAGCAGAGCGGTGGACAGGCACAGGTACAGCAGCCAGTGACGCGGAGGAAGCGGCATGCGTCAGGCGTCGGCCGTCACGACCCGGTCGCCGAGCGGCGACCGCAAGGGGACGTCGAGGGTGCCGACGACGGCGACCATGACGCACATGCGGTCCTGCATCTCCGGCAGGGTGCCGCCGAGCAGCGTCACCGTCACCGTGTCG
>NZ_AJVB01000023.1:0-21445 GCF_000278445.1 Rhodococcus sp. R1101 | reverse complement strand
CGCGGCGCTGCTGGCCGACTTCGACTCCGGGGCGCTCGCCGCGCCGCGCGGCGACCGCGATGCCCTGCACCGGTTGCTCGCACGGCGCCGGCCCGATCGCGTCGACCTCGACGGATGGAAGGCCATCGACACCGCCGAGCGACGGGCCGGGCACGCACAGGGCCGACCACGCGTCAAGATCACCGACCGTGAGGCCCTCGTCGAACTCGGGCGGCGTCGCCGGCGCCTTCCGCTGCTCGCGTCGCTGCGCCGGTAGCGAACGTCGCGGGTGACGCAGGTCGCGGCCCGTCCGGACGTTCGTCGTTAGGCTCGGGAGAACAGTTCTCTACCCGAACGGACAGATGCATGAGCAGCGACAGTCTCGACCGCACGGCGCTGACCCGCCGCACACTCATCGGCGGAGCGGGCGTGGCGGCGGCCGGCGTGACATTGACCGCCTGCGGATCGTCCGGCGACGCCGGTGAGGACCGACCGGCAGCGCCGGCGCCCACCACGACCGCACCTCCCGGGCCCGACGCGGAGGTCGTCGCCGCCGTCGCGGACGTACCGGTCGGCGGGGGTGTACTGCTCGAATCGCAGAGACTCGTCGTCACCCAGCCCGCGGAGGGCCACTTCCGCGCGTTCATCGCGATCTGCAGCCATCAGGGGTGCAATCTCAGCGGCGTCGACGGCGAGCGCATCATCTGCCCGTGCCACGGCAGCCGGTTCGACCTCCAGGGTGTGCCGATCGAGGGACCGGCGAAGCGGCCCCTGAAATCCCGTCCCGTGGCGGCGCGCGGGTCCGATCTCGTCGTGGGCTGATCGGTCCGGGATAGAGTCCGCTCTGTGGAGACCCGCGAAGGCTGGCGCCCGAAGGCGCTGCGCGACGGCACCGACCCCGACCCTCGCTTCACGCTGGCCAACGAGCGCACCTTCCTGGCGTGGGTGCGCACCGCGCTGGGTGTCATCGCCGCGGCCGTCGCACTGGAGACCTTCGGGGGCGGCATCGTCTCGGGAGGGTTCCGCACGGTGCTGGCGTGCACCCTGCTCGGGTTCGCCGCCCTGCTCATGGTGTTCGCGCTGATCCGCTGGCACCGTGTCGAGCATGCGATGCGCACGGGTCGTGCTCTCCCGGTGCCGTGGGCCGCCTACCTGCTGGCGGTGGCCCTCGGGGTGGCCGGCGTCGTGCTGGCCGTCGCGATCGCCTGGTGAGAAGGGCCGTGCGGTGAGAAGGGCAGCACGGTGAGGCCGGACGATCTGCGGCACGGCGACGCCGGGCTGCAGCCCGAACGGACGAGCCTGGCATGGCTGCGTACCGGTTCGGTGCTCGGCGCGGTGGTGCTCGGATTCATGCGATTCGTTCCCGGCCCGGGTCCGGTCGTCGCGACGATCGGGCTCGTCTGCCTCGTGCCCGTACTCGCGGTGCTGCTCGCGTCCCGGACCGGTCACCGTGCGCGCGTACAGGGACTGGTCGCAGGTCGCGCCCCCTACTTCTGGTGGCGCAACGTCGCGGTCACCGTCACGGTCGTGGTACTCGCGATCTCGTCGGCCGTGCTGATCCTCCTCGCCCGCTGATCTTCCTCGCCCGCCGAGCCTCAACGCCCACCCAGCGACCACACGCCGACCAGCGCGATCACCGCGACCCAGAGGGTTGCCGCCGCAGCGAGGGCGATCGGGCGCCACCCCACGCCGCGAAGCACCTCCCGGCGCACCCCCGCACCCAGGGCGAACATCGCGACCGTCAGCAGAGCGCTCTGTACCGTCCGCGCCGCGTCCACGACGACCGGGTCCAGCACTCCGGCCGAGCGCAGTGCGACGCAGGCGAGAAATCCCAGCAGGAAGATCGGCACGATCGGGGGAGTCCGTCCGTCGCGGCGTCCCTCACCGCGACGGCGGGCGACGACCCCGACGACCGCCACGACCGGAGCCAGCAGTGCCACCCGGGCGAGCTTGACCGTCACCGCCGCGGCGAGCACCCCACCGGCAGTGGCCTCGAGTGCGGTGCCGGTCGCGACCACCTGGGCAACCTCGTGGATCGCCGCGCCCGCCCACAGGCCGGCCGTCTCGGGGTCGAGCCCGAGCATCCCGGCGACGAGGGGAAGGAGCGGGATCATCGCGGTGCCGAACACGACCACCAGCGCGACGGTGGTCACGAGTTCGCGCTTGCGCGAATCGATCACGCCGTCGACCGCAGCCGCGGCCGCGGCACCGCAGATCGAGAACCCGCACGCGATGAGCAGGCGCTGCGTCCAGCCCACACCGAGCCAGGCCCCGAAGGCGAGCGAGCCTCCGATCCCCGCGACGACGACGATCGCCGCGACGAGTGCCGTGCCCCATCCGAGGCCGACGAGATCGGAGACCGCGAGCTGCAAACCGAGGAGTGCGACCCCCACTCGGAGGAGGTGTTTCGACGCCGCGCCCAGACCCGGCTCCAGCGCACCGGCGACCCGTGCCGGAAGGCCCGCGTTCGCCGTCACCACACCCAGGACGATCGCGACGAGCAGTGGACTCGCACCCGGGATCAGGTGTGCTGCCGCGAAGGCGACGACGGCACCTGCGGCGGCCACCAGGAGACCCGGGACGACGGTCGGCCGGAACGAGGGCGCGTGGACGGTGAGCATGCCTCGACTCTTCCGTCGCCGCGGTGTCCGCACCAGCCGTCGATCGAGCATGAAGTCATATCGATCGGATATGAGAAGAAGGAAAGGCATATCGTTCGGGCATGACCACCTGGCCGGATCTCGTTGCTCTGGAACTGCTCGTCGGGGTCGACGATCGGGGCGGTCTCGGCGCTGCCGCCCGTGCCGCCGGTCTCGCACAGCCCAACGCGACCCGCATGCTGCGGCGGCTCGAGCGGCAACTCGGGGCGGTCCTCGTGCGGCGGGGACGGACGGGCTCGGTGCTCACCCCCGAGGGCACGGTGGTCGCGCACTGGGCGCGGGCAGTCCTGGCCGATGCGGAACGCCTGCTCGACGCCGCTGCGGCATTGCGCGTCGCACAGCAGCCCGAACTGGTCGTCGCGGCGTCCATGACGGTCGCCGAGCACCTCATCCCACGATGGCTCGGCGCCTTTCGCGCGATCCGCCACGACGTCCAGATCCAGTTGCAGGTCCACAACTCCCTGCGGGTCTGCGATGTGGTCGCAGAGGGCGGATGCGACGTCGGTTTCGTCGAAGGACCCACCGTCCCCGACGGACTGCACAGCGTCGCGGTGGCCCGCGACCGCCTCGTCGTGGTCGTCCCGCCGGGGCATCCCTGGGCACGGCGACGGCGTCCGCTCGCGGTGACCGAACTCGCCGCGACACCACTGGTCGTCCGTGAGGAGGGGTCCGGAACGCGCCGCACCCTCGACCTCGCACTGCAGGAGTACGACCGGGCCGCACCACTGCTCGAGCTCGGGAGCGGCGCCGCGGTCCGCACCAGTGTGCTCGGCGGTACCGGCCCGGCCGTACTCAGCACCCTTGCGGTGGAGGAGTATCTGGACTCCGGCCGCCTGGTCGCGGTCGCGGTGGACGGACTCGACCTGCAACGGGTGCTCCGCGCGGTCTGGCGGCCGCCGCGCGCCCTACCCGGCCCGGCGGGGGAGCTGGTCCGCATGATCACGCGCATCCGCTGACCACGCGTACCGGGCAGGCCCACGTCACGTTCGCGAGGTGCGCAGCGCGCCGATGCCGGCGATCACCACGAGCGCGATGCCCACGAGGGCGAGGGGTTCGACGAGCTGTCCGAGCACCACGACCCCCGCGAGCGCCGCGGCGGCGGGTTCGAGCGCGATGAGAATCGCGAACACCTCCTTCGACAGGTCGCGTAGTGCGCGGATCTCGAGGGTGTACGGGATCGCCGACGACAGCAGCGCCACGGCGAGACCCGCGAGTACGAGGTCGGGCCGGAGGAGTTCCGTGCCGGCCGTCGCCGCGCCGAACGGCAGGACGACGACGGCGGCGATCGCCGTGGCGCCGGCCGTGCCGGCCGACCCGGGCAGGGTCGTCGCCACACGGGATCCCGCCACGATGTACCAGGCCCAACCGGATGCGGCGACCAGCGCGAAGGCGACCCCGGCCGGATCGAGTCCGGTGGACAGCCCGGCACCGTCACCGACGCCGAGCAGGACCACCCCGGTCAGCGCGAGCACCACCCACAGCGCGTCGCGGACGCGCCGGGACAGGAATGCGGCCAGTCCGAGTGGGCCGAGGAACTCGATGGTGACGGTCGCGGCGAGGGGAAGCCGGGTCAACGCGCCGTAGAACGCCGTGTTCATGAGCGCGAGACTCGCGCCCAGTGTCACCACCGCGCGCCACTGTTCCGGCCTCCACGTCCGTAGCCGAGGACGGGTGATCACGCAGAGGATGACGGCTGCGAAGAGGAGGCGCAGGGTCACGGTGCCGAGGGCGCCCATCCGATCGAACAGCGTTGCGGCGAGCGCTGCCCCGAACTGCATCGACAGCACCGCGGTGAGGACCGCGACGACAGGCGCGACGGTGTGTGTGCGGTGGTCGTCGGCCATTCCGTCAGTCTGTCCGACGGGTGCGAGGAGCGCGCCGGTCCCAAAACAATCACAAGTGCTTGATTTCGGAGGGGCGACGTGTGACGCTTGCCTCATGTCCGATCTGCACACGGTGCTCGACGATCTGCGCGCGGAGGGCGACGATCTCGACGCGCTCGTCGCGACTCTGCCCGAGGAGAGCTGGACACTGCCCACGCCCGCGGCCGGGTGGACCATCGCCCACCAGATCGGCCATCTGCTGTGGACCGACCGGGCGGCGCTCACCGCCGTCCGCGACCCGGACGCCTTCGTGAAGACGGTCGAAGCGGCATTCGGCGACCCGCTGGGGTTCGTCGACGCGGGTGCCGAGGAGCAGGCGGGCAGGCCGTCCGCGGAGTTGCTCGCCGACTGGCGCGACACCCGCCGCGAACTCGGGGACGCCCTCGCCGGGGTGCCGCGCGGAACGAAGATCCTGTGGTTCGGCCCGCCGATGTCGCCTGCCTCGATGGCGACGGCGCGACTGATGGAGACCTGGGCGCACGGGGGAGATGTCGCGGACACCCTCGGCGTCACACGCGCTCCCACCGCGCGTCTGAAGAACATCGCGCACCTGGGTGTGCGGACGCGCGATTTCGCGTACGTCATCCGCGACCGGACGCCCCCGGCCGAGCCGTTCCGCGTGGTACTCACCGGCCCGGACGGTGAGAGCTGGGAATGGGGACCGGACGACGCGACGCAGTCGGTCACCGGCCCGGCCCTCGACTTCTGCCTGCTCGTCACCCAACGCGTCCACCGCGACGACACCGCTCTCGTCGCCGACGGCCCGGACGCCGAGGAGTGGCTCGGTCTCGCACAGGCCTTCGCCGGCGCCCCCGGCCCCGGGCGCGCACCCACCTCGGCGACCTCCTGAGGTCGATCCCGACTGCCGGAACACCCTCGGAGACAACGTGAGTTCGGAGACACCGTGAGCATGTGGACCACCCCCGAGCGTCTCGCCCTGCGCGAAACCGTCACCGGTTTCGTGAAGCGCGAGATCCTGCCCCACCTCGACGACTGGGAGCGCGCCGGCGAACTGCCCCGCGAACTGCACGCCGAGGCCGCGAAGATCGGCCTGCTCGGTGCCGGCTTCCCCGAGGAGGTCGGCGGATCCGGCGGCGACGGCGCCGACACGCTGACCGTCTGCGAGGCATTCCACGAAGCGGGTGCGTCGGGTGGTGCGTTCGCGTCGCTGTTCACGTGCGGTATCGCGCTACCGCACCTCATCGCGGCGGGTGACCCCGAGCAGATCGACAGGTGGGTACGACCCACCCTCGCGGGCGAACTCGTCGGGTCCCTCGCGATCACCGAACCGGGCGGCGGTTCGGATGTCGGCCATCTGACGACCACCGCGGTGCGCGACGGTGACCACTACGTCGTCAACGGGGCCAAGACCTACATCACCTCCGGGTGCCGCGCCGATTTCGTGGTCACCGCGGTCCGCACCGGCGGGCCCGGGGCCGGGGGAGTCTCGCTCCTCGTGATCGAGAAGGGCACACCGGGTTTCACCGTCTCGCGCAAGCTCGACAAGATGGGCTGGCGTGCCTCGGACACCGCCGAGTTGTCGTTCGCCGACGTCCGCGTCCCGGCCGCCAACCTCGTCGGCACGGAGAACACCGGATTCTGGCAGATCGCACAGGGTTTCGTCTCCGAGCGGATAGCTCTGGCCGCACAGGCCTATTCGGGTGCGCAGCGGTGCCTGGACCTGACGGTCGAGTGGTGCCGCGACCGCGAAACCTTCGGCCGGCCGCTGATCACCCGACAGGCCGTGCAGCGCACGCTGTCCGACATGGCGCGTCGCATCGACGTCGCGCGTGTCTACACCCGGCACGTCACCGAACGGGCCGTGGCCGGTGAGACCGACCTGATCGCCGAGGTGTGCTTCGCCAAGAACACCTCGGTCGAGGCCGGCGAATGGGTCGCCCACCAGGCCGTGCAGCTCTTCGGCGGCCTCGGGTACATGGCCGAATCCGAGGTCGAACGGCAGTACCGGGACATGCGCATCCTCGGCATCGGTGGCGGCACCACCGAGATCCTCACCGAACTCGCCGCCAAGCGGCTGGGTTACGGCGCCTGACCCACCTGTTCCCTCACGCGACCGACCACGGCGCGTGTCCCGACACGACCGGAAGGCATTCCCTTGAGCATCATCGAGACCGGCGAGCAGAAGGAACTGCGCGCTGCGGTGGCGGCTCTGGCCGCACGCTACAACTACGTGGACTACGTGCTCCCCAAATCGCGCGCCCACGAGCCGCTCACCGAATTGTGGGCCGAAGCATCCAAGCTCGGCTTCCTCGGTGTGAATCTTCCGGAGGAGTACGGAGGAGGCGGTGCCGGCATCTACGAGCTCGCGCTGGTGCAGGAGGAGTTGTCGGCCAAGGGAGCGGGACTGCTGCTCGTCGTGGTCTCGCCGGCCATCTGCGGCACCATCATCTCCAAGTACGGCACCGCCGCCCAGAAGCAGGAGTGGCTGCCCGGGCTCGCCGACGGCTCACGCATCATGGCGTTCGGTATCACCGAGGCCGACGCCGGATCCAACTCGCACAACATCACCACGATCGCGCGTCGCGACGGTGACGACTGGATCCTCTCCGGCAGCAAGGTGTACATCTCCGGTGTCGACCAGGCCGACGCCGTGCTCGTGGTGTCCCGTACAGAGGACGCGAAGACCGGAAAGCTGCGCCCGGCCCTGTTCATCGTGCCTACCGACGCTGCGGGCTTCACGAGGACACCGATGGAGATGGACATCCTCGAGCCGGACTACCAGTTCTCCCTCTTCCTCGACGATGTGCGGCTTCCCGCCGACGCGCTCGTCGGTGAGCCCGAGGCCGCGCTCATGCAGCTGTTCGCCGGCCTGAATCCCGAGCGGATCATGGGTGCGGCGATGGCGGTGGGCATGGGGCGGTACGCCCTCGACGCCGCGGTGCGCTATGCCGACGAACGCACCGTCTGGAAGCAGCCCATCGGCGCGCACCAGGGCATCGCCCACCCCTTGGCGCAGCGCAAGATCGAACTCGAACTCGCGAAGCTCATGATGCAGAAGGCCGCCGTCCTCTACGACAACGGCGACGATCTCGGGGCCGCGGAGGCCGCGAACATGGCCAAGTACGCCGCGGGCGAGGCCGCGATCGCCGCGCTGGATCAGGCGATCCAGACGCACGGCGGTGCCGGGCTGACCCGGGAGTACGGACTCGCGGCGATGCTCGGCGCCGCGCGCATCGCTCGCGTGGCGCCGGTCAGCCGGGAGATGATCCTCAACTTCGTGGCCCAGCACTCACTGGGTCTGCCGAAGTCGTACTAGACGGAATTCGAGGAGAAGAGGCGGTCTGCTTCGTCCGGTGGGAGCAGCGTCCGCAGCAGGTAGCCGAGCGACCACCGCAACGAGCTCACGTCCTGCAGGGGCACGGTCTGCTGGTAGCCGACGAGGGTGTACAGGGCCAGCCGCGCGAACCGATCCGCCTCTTCCCTCGAACCGATGTACTGGGCCACCGCTTCGGCCACCACCGCGTAGCGCAGCTCGTCGACCTTGCTCTGCACCTCGTGGACTCCCGAATCGCTGTGCGACCAGCCGCGGAGGGCGGACTCGGCAGAGTGGGGCAGGCCGCACGCGAGGTCGATGAGCAACCGGAGCCGCCGGGGCAGGGAACCCTCGAGGCGCGCCGCCGCGGTGTGCTGGAGTGTCTGGCTGTCGAGCCAGTGCTGCAGGAATTCCGTCTTGAACTGCGCCCAGCTCTCGAAGTAGTTGTAGAACGAGCCGGTCGTCACTTCGAGATGACTGCACAAGCGTGCCTGCTTGAGTCCGGCATGGTCGTTGGTGGCCAGGATGGCCAGGGCGGCGTCGAAGTAGTCCTCGCGCCTGACGATGGTCGCCACGTGGTGCTCCCCCTTTCGCCCCGACCTGTTATACGAGTGTACGGATGATGAGCTTTGCGTACTGTTCCGGGGTCGCACGAATACCCGCTCGGCGAAAGATCATTCCTGACGGGACAGACAGGTGAGGAGGCCCGATGAGGCGAGAACCGAAGCAGCACCGCAGCCGCGCCACGCGGCGGCGACTGCTCGAAGCGACGATCGACTGCCTCGCCGAATCGGGTTGGGCCGCAACCACGGTGGGGGTGGTCGCCGAGCGGGCGGGGGTGTCGCGCGGGGCCACCCAGCACCACTTCCCGACCCGGGAGGATCTCATCACCGCGTCGCTCGAGTTCATGTTCGACAGCCGCATCGAACGGGTCCGCACGGAGCCGTTCGACGTACCCGAGGGCGTCGGCCGCACGGAGGCGGTGGTCGAGCGCATCGTCGACCAATGCACCGGCAGCATGTTCGAGGCGGCCCTGCAGGTATGGACGGCCGCGGCGGCCGACCCGGCGTTGCGCGAGAGGCTCCTGCCGCTCGAGGAGAAGTTCGGACGCGTCTCGCACGCGGTGGCCGTCGAGCAACTCGCCGCCGACGACACCGACCCGGTGGTGCACCGGATGGTGCAGGCGACACTGGATCTCGCGCGCGGCCTCGGTCTGGCCGACGTGTTGACGGACGACTCGGCCCGCCGGCGTGAGATCGTCCGGCACTGGGCCGCGCAGCTCGACGAGGTGCTGCGGGAGTCCTCGAGTCGCCGCACGCGGGAGGGTCCGGCTCGGTAGTCTTCCCGCCATGCCTCTCCCGCGTATCGGAAGGACGGCGGCTGCCGTGGCGACGGCCGGTCTCATCGGTCTCGGTGTCGTCGCGTGCGGGGACTCCGGCGACGCCGGGCAGGCCGAGACCTCGCCGACCGCGTCCGTGACCGACCCCGGCCCGTTGTTCGACGAGTGCGGCGCGATGTCCGACGACGAGGTGGCCGCGGCCTTCGGTCTCGGAACGTTCGCGACGGTGACGCGCAACTCGGTGGGCTGCGAATGGGAGGTCTACGTCGGCGGTCCCAGTGTGAGCTTCTCCTGGTACCGGGGAAGTCCCATCGGACGCGAACGTGCCGGTTCCGATCTCATCGGCCGGCCCGCGGCCGACGTCGAGATCGGGGGACGGGCCGGATTCATGGGGTCGTACCAGAACGAGCTGGGACAGACCACGCTGTGCGAGATCGGCGTGGAGTTCGGTGGCGATTTCGTCCACTGGTCGGTGTCGTACTCGAACCTCACGCCCGTCGCCGACGCGTGTGTGGTCGCTCGCGATCTCGCGACCACGAGCGTGGAAAGAGTGCAGAAGTGATCGCGGGACGCACACGCCGGTGGGGTGCCGCGCTCACGGCGGCCCTCGCCACCGGTGCCCTGCTCACCGGGTGCACGCGCACCGTCGACGGGCGAGCCGTCCCGGAGGGGATCGGCGGCGGCGCGGGTGCCGAGTTCACGCGGTTGCTCACCGAGTGCGACGCGGTCGCCGACGAGAAGATCGCCGAAGCCGTGGGAGCGGATTACGTCCTGCGAGGATTCTTCGGCGCGATCTGCCGATGGGACGGTGAAGGACCCACCGGAGTCGTGAAGATCACCTTCAACTGGTTCGAGACCGGTTCCCTCGATCACGAACGCGCCGCCGGCGAGGGGCTCGGATACGAGGTCGAGAACACGACCGTCGAAGGTCGGCGGGCCCTGCAGATGCGCCGGCCCGGCGATCCGCTGTCGTGCGGGGTCAGTTCGGGGGCATCGACGACCGGCATCTTCGGCTGGTGGGTGCAGTACACCTCCGGAGGAGTGGACCCCTGCGAAGCTGCTGCTACGTTGGCTCGGCTCACACTGAACCTCAGCAGTTGACGGTGTGTGCGGATCCTCGGGAGGGTGTGCGCTCCTCGCTTTGACCTCATGCGCGCCCGCCGGGTATCGTTGTGGGTCGTGTCCGGCATGCCCGGGCCGGTCTGTGTGCCTATGCGAGGTAGTGCCGTGCGCGTGGTCTGTAGATATCTGCAGGAACGAGCCCCCGGCTGCCTGTGTGGGGGTACGCGACACACCCGACCTCGTGTGCACACGAGGGGCGAGTGAGGGGCAGCAGCTTTCTTGCCCCAACCGATGGATCCCTAATTTCAGAACAGCCGAGGTTGCTCGTGGGAGCAGCTTCAGACAACGAAGAAAGCCGGTTAATGCCAACCATCAATCAGCTGGTCCGTAAGGGCCGCCGCGACAAGGCCGCCAAGGTCAAGAGCGCGGCGCTCAAGGGCAGCCCCCAGCGTCGCGGCGTGTGCACTCGCGTGTACACCACCACCCCGAAGAAGCCGAACTCGGCTCTCCGGAAGGTCGCCCGTGTGCGTCTGACCTCCCAGGTCGAGGTCACCGCCTACATCCCCGGTGAGGGCCACAACCTCCAGGAGCACTCGATGGTGCTCGTGCGTGGTGGTCGTGTGAAGGACCTCCCGGGTGTGCGCTACAAGATCATCCGCGGCTCGCTCGACACCCAGGGTGTCAAGAACCGCAAGCAGGCCCGCAGCCGCTACGGAGCGAAGAAGGAGAAGGGCTGATGCCACGTAAGGGTCCCGCTCCCAAGCGTCCGCTGATCGCCGATCCGGTCTACGGATCGCCGCTGGTCACCCAGCTGGTCAACAAGATCCTGCTGGACGGCAAGAAGTCCACCGCCGAGCGCATCGTCTACCAGGCGCTCGAGCAGGCACGCGAGAAGACCGGCACCGATCCGGTCGTCACCCTCAAGCGCGCGCTCGACAACGTCAAGCCCGCCCTCGAGGTTCGCAGCCGCCGCGTCGGTGGCGCCACCTACCAGGTGCCGGTCGAGGTTCGTCCCGGCCGTTCCACCACCCTCGCGCTGCGCTGGCTGGTGACCTTCTCGCGTCAGCGTCGCGAGAAGACCATGGTCGAGCGGCTCGCCAACGAGCTCCTCGACGCGAGCAACGGCCTCGGCGCATCCGTGAAGCGCCGCGAGGACACGCACAAGATGGCTGAAGCCAACAAGGCGTTCGCGCACTACCGCTGGTGAGTCGACGCCGGCCGGGAGGCCCGTCATCACGGACCTCCCGGCCGGCTGCTCGCACAACTGTGTCGGTCCCGTAAAGGCCGGCTGACAACACAAGAACATGTGGTCCGCACCCAAGGACCGACACGAGCTACGAGCGGGGTTACCTGTGGCACAGGAAGTGCTGACCGACCTGAACAAGGTCCGCAACATCGGCATCATGGCGCACATCGATGCCGGCAAGACCACCACCACCGAGCGCATCCTCTTCTACACCGGTGTCAACTACAAGATCGGTGAGACCCACGACGGTGCCTCGACCACCGACTGGATGGAGCAGGAGAAGGAGCGGGGTATCACCATCACCTCCGCAGCCGTGACCTGCTTCTGGAACAAGAACCAGATCAACATCATCGACACCCCCGGCCACGTCGACTTCACGGTCGAGGTCGAGCGGTCGCTGCGCGTGCTCGACGGCGCGGTCGCCGTGTTCGACGGCAAGGAGGGTGTCGAGCCCCAGTCCGAGCAGGTCTGGCGGCAGGCGGCCAAGTACGACGTGCCGCGCATCTGCTTCGTCAACAAGATGGACAAGATGGGCGCGGACTTCTTCTTCACCGTGCAGACGATCATCGATCGTCTCGGTGCGAAGCCGCTCGTCCTGCAGATCCCGATCGGCGCCGAGGAGAACTTCGACGGTGTCGTCGACCTCGTCGAGATGAAGGCGCTCACCTGGCGCGGCACCACCGAGATCGGCACCGCGGCCACGGTCGAGGAGATCCCGGCGGAGCTCGCCGACAAGGCTGCCGAGTACCGCGAGAAGCTGCTCGAGACGGTCGCCGAGTCCGACGAAGAGCTCATGGAGAAGTACTTCGGTGGCGAAGAGCTGACCGTCGCCGAGATCAAGGGCGCGATCCGCAAGCTCACCATCGCTTCCGAGCTCTACCCGGTGCTGTGCGGCACCGCGTTCAAGAACAAGGGCATCCAGCCCATGCTCGACGCGGTCATCGACTACCTGCCGAACCCGCTCGACATCGGTGAGGTCATCGGCCACCAGGTCGGTAACGAAGAAGAAGAGTTGCGTCGTAAGCCCTCGAAGGACGAGCCGTTCTCCGCGCTCGCTTTCAAGATTGCCGCGCACCCCTTCTTCGGCAAGCTGACCTTCGTCCGCGTGTACTCCGGCCGGATCGACTCGGGCACCCAGGTGCTCAACTCGACCAAGGGCAAGAAGGAGCGCATCGGCAAGCTGTTCCAGATGCACGCCAACAAGGAGAACCCGGTCGACGAGGCCGTGGCCGGCCACATCTACGCGATGATCGGCCTGAAGGACACCACGACGGGCGACACCCTGTGCGCGCAGGACGCCCCGATCGTGCTCGAGTCCATGACCTTCCCGGACCCGGTCATCCAGGTCTCCATCGAGCCGAAGTCGAAGGCCGACCAGGAGAAGCTGTCGACGGCCATCCAGAAGCTCGCCGAAGAGGACCCGACCTTCTCCGTCGAACTCGACGACGAGACCGGCCAGACCGTCATCGGTGGCATGGGTGAGCTCCACCTCGACATCCTCGTCGACCGCATGCGTCGCGAGTTCAAGGTCGAGGCCAACGTCGGCAAGCCGCAGGTCGCGTACCGCGAGACGATCACCAAGCCGGTCGAGAAGCTCGAGTTCACGCACAAGAAGCAGACCGGTGGCTCGGGCCAGTTCGCAAAGGTCATCATCGGCCTCTCGCCGTTCGTCGGCGAGGACGGCGCGACCTACGAGTTCGAGAACAAGGTCACCGGCGGTCGCATCCCGCGCGAGTACATCCCGTCGGTCGACGCGGGTGCCCAGGACGCCATGCAGTACGGCGTGCTCGCCGGCTACCCGCTGGTGAACCTGAAGGTCACCCTCCTCGACGGTGCGTACCACGACGTCGACTCGTCCGAGATGGCGTTCAAGATCGCCGGCTCGCAGGCACTGAAGGAAGCGGCCCGCAAGGCCGCCCCGGTGATCCTCGAGCCCCTCATGGCCGTCGAGGTCACCACGCCCGAGGACTACATGGGTGAAGTGATCGGCGACCTGAACTCCCGCCGTGGCCAGATCCAGGCCATGGAGGAACGCAGTGGTGCCCGTGTCGTGAAGGCGCTGGTTCCGCTCTCGGAGATGTTCGGTTACATCGGCGACCTTCGGTCGAAGACCCAGGGCCGCGCGAACTTCTCCATGGTGTTCGATTCCTACGCAGAGGTTCCCTCGAACGTCTCGAAGGAAATCATCGCCAAGGCGACCGGAGAGTAGCCTTCGGGTTATCCCTCGGTCACCTGCACGACCAAGTAATACAAACCGCACTGCTGCATACTGCAAGCAACAACAGTCCAGGAGGACATCCAGTGGCGAAGGCGAAGTTCGAGCGGACCAAGCCGCACGTGAACATCGGCACCATCGGTCACGTCGACCACGGCAAGACCACCACCACGGCTGCGATCACCAAGGTGCTTGCCGACAAGTACCCCGACCTGAACGAGAGCTTCGCTTTCGATCAGATCGACAAGGCACCTGAGGAGAAGGCTCGTGGTATCACGATCAACATCTCCCACGTCGAGTACCAGACCGAGAAGCGCCACTACGCGCACGTCGACGCCCCGGGTCACGCGGACTACATCAAGAACATGATCACCGGTGCCGCCCAGATGGACGGTGCGATCCTGGTCGTGGCCGCCACCGACGGCCCGATGCCGCAGACGCGCGAGCACGTGCTGCTCGCCCGCCAGGTCGGCGTTCCCTACATCCTCGTCGCCCTGAACAAGGCCGACATGGTCGACGACGAGGAAATCCTCGAGCTCGTCGAGATGGAGGTGCGTGAGCTCCTCGCTTCGCAGGAGTTCGACGAGAACGCTCCGGTCGTCCCGATCTCCGCTCTCAAGGCTCTCGAGGGTGACGAGAAGTGGGTTCAGTCGATCGTCGACCTCATGCAGGCCGTCGACGACTCCATCCCGGACCCGGTCCGTGAGACCGAGAAGCCGTTCCTCATGCCCGTCGAGGACGTCTTCACCATCACGGGTCGTGGCACCGTCGTCACCGGCCGTATCGAGCGTGGCGTGATCAACGTCAACGAAGAGGTCGAGATCGTCGGCATCCGCCCCGATTCGACCAAGACCACGGTCACCGGCATCGAGATGTTCCGCAAGCTGCTCGACCAGGGCCAGGCCGGCGACAACGTCGGTCTCCTCGTCCGCGGCATCAAGCGCGAGGACGTCGAGCGCGGCCAGGTCGTCGTCAAGCCGGGCACCACGACTCCCCACACGGAGTTCGAGGGCCAGGCCTACATCCTCAACAAGGAGGAGGGCGGCCGCCACACGCCGTTCTTCAACAACTACCGTCCGCAGTTCTACTTCCGTACCACGGACGTGACGGGCGTTGTGACCCTCCCCGAGGGCACCGAGATGGTCATGCCCGGTGACAACACCGAGATGTCCGTCAAGCTGATCCAGCCGGTCGCCATGGACGAGGGCCTCCGCTTCGCGATCCGCGAGGGTGGCCGCACCGTCGGCGCCGGTCGCGTCACGAAGATCATCAAGTGAGCTAGTTCTCGCTGACGCTCGAACGGCGTCCACCCTCCGGGGTGGGCGCCGTTCGGCGTTTCTGCTCCGACGCGTGGCGCCGTTCGGCGTTTCCGGACCGGAGGCGACCAGCCGACGATCTCCTTCATCCCACGTACGCTGTCGCTCCGGACGTTCTGGCGGACGGTGATTCGTCGGCGGTGTCGCTTGCCACAAGCGGAGACGAGGGTGAGGATCACGGCGGACGACACGATCGGTGGGCGGCGCACGGCGCTCTCCCGGTCGAGACGACGTGCGTCAGGCGCTCTCGATCGCGGCGAGGAGCATCCGCGCCGTCACCGCGACCATCCGGGTCCGATCGGCTCTCCGAGGGCGTAGGAGCGCGATCCGTGAGCACAGGCTCGCCGTCGCTCCCATCACGATGAACACGAGATCGTCGAGTGCCGCGTCGTCGAGATCGGGTCGCAGTCGTGCCGGAATGATGCGTCCCAGCGGTCGCAGCGGACCTTCGACCTCGGCCCACGCGAGCCCGAACTCGATCTCCTCCGAGGTGTACGACACCCGGAGCACCGCGGCGTATTTCTCGAACGCGGCGGTGAGGGTTTCCACGACGGTCACCATGGCCTCCTCCGGTTCCTGGTCCATCGCCCGCCCGATGGCGGTGGACAGCGAGGTCGTGATCGCGTGGACGGCGGTCATGCGGAGTTCGTCGAGCACGGCGTCGACGTCGGGGAAGTACCGGTAGACCGTCCCGATACTCACGTGGGCGTGCTCGGCGAGTGCCGTAGTGCTGATCCGCCCGGTGGGGCTGCGCTCGAGCAACTCGTACGCAGACGTGAGGAGCAACTTGCGGGTGTCGTGACTCCGCTGCTGTACGGGACGCCGTCGAGGTGCTGTGCCTGCGGCTCTGCTGCCGCGCGGGGAGCTCATGAAAAGTGAATAGTAAGTGAGGAATTCTCGTGTTTCCATGGATGCATGGAGCGACGTATCCCTCGTGATCTCGTCAACACCGACCTCGCGGTGCGCCGATACGCCGATCTGGGCGAGCGCTGGCTCGACGGTATGTGGCAGGCAGACCCCCTGGCCGACGCGGTGGTGAACGACGACTTCGGCTCGACGTGCGCGACGGCCGCCGTGCGCGTCGCGCTCGCCGACGGCGTCGACGCGGTCCCCGACGCACCCGAATCCCTGCGAGAGCTGTTCGCCTTCCTCGACGACGAACCCGCATGGGTCGATCACAACCGCATCGACAACGCCGCCGACGCGCTCGTGCGGCACACTCCGACCCTCGGCATGGTGCTCGGTGCCGCGTCGCTGCTGCGCGGTGCCGGGAACTTCATCGCCGGAAAGCCGCTCGCACTGACGGGTCGCTATGTGAGTCGGCCGGCCGTGCGGTCGGTCGAAGTCGGGGAGTGGTTACGGCACGTCCTCACTCGCGGTGGAATGCGCCGTGACGGAGGCGGATTCGCGTTCACGGTGCGGGTGCGCCTGATCCACGCCCACGTGCGCAAGGGCATCCTCGCGAGCGGAGTGTGGGACGAGGACGCCTGGGGAGTGCCGATCCCGCAGTCCTACATGGCGTTGACGATGGCCGAGTTCGGGCACATCGCGGTCGAAGCGATGCAGATCCTCGGGGTGCGCTTCACCGACCGCGAACTCGACGACATCTACCACCTGTGGCGATATGTCGGGCACGTGATCGGGATGGGCGAGGAACTGAGCCTGCGCACCGAACGCGACCACATCGCGGTCGAGGACCTGTACCGGCTCACCTCGCCCGGACCCAGCGACGAGGACCGGGAGTTCGTCACCGCACTGACCGAGCAGTATCTCGTCCCCGAGCTGGCGAACCTGCTTCCCGGCGCCGCATCGATCCGGACGCCGGTCGCCCGCACGGTGATGCACTCGCTGCAGCGGGTGTTCATCGGCGATTCCGACGCCGACGCCCTGCACATCCCCGACAGCCCGCTCAAGTACGTCCTCGGACGCGTCGGGCCGCTGCTCGCGCTCGCCAACCGCGTCGAGGAACTCCGCTACCCGGATCTCGAACGCACCACGCGGCGGGCCTACAGGGTGCGCGACGTGGCGATGGACCGGATGCGCGTGGACTACCGCGTCGAGCACGACCTCGTGGACGCGGCCCGAAGCTGAGCGGCTCCGGGCTGCAGGGAGTCAGTGGATGTCTACGGCCGGGTCGAGATGCACCAGGACCTGCGTCGCCACGTGCGCCCCACCGAGAGCCCGCGCGACCCGCTGGGCGGCATCCTCGGCGGCCTCCGTCAGTTCGGTGATGTCGATGGCCGGGTCGGCGTGGACCACCACCGAGAGCGTCGGCAAGTGGCGTTCGACGACCGCTCGCCCGCGCGCTGCCCGTACTCCGGGCAGGGCCGCGAGTTCGGCCGCCACCCCGTCGGCGACGGGACCGAGTTCCACACCGAGAGTGGCGTCGGTGACCTGGTCGTAGAGCTGCACGGTCGACGTGCGCCGTCGCGACAGGTTGACCGCGAGCAGCGCGATGCCGAGCACGAGACCGCCCGCGAAGACCGACCACAGCGCCGGTGTCCACCACGACTGGTCCGGAACGTCGGTCACCCGGGGACGGTCGAGCCGCGAGAGTTGTTCGCGGGCGAGGGGAACCTGCCACAACCATGCCAGGGCGAACGCGCCGGCGCCCGCGAGGGCGAGTCCCGCCGCGAAAGTGACGAGCCGATTGGCCAGCACGGTACGGAGTTTCACCGCGCCACCTCCACGACGAGTTCGACGGGATCGGCGAGCGCCGCGAGGTTCGGGGCGACCGCGCCGCGCACGGATGCGGTGATCTCGGCGACCGGGGTCTCGTCCTCGATCGCGATACGAACCACGGCACGGCGACGATCGACGACGGTGCGGGCCGTGCGTACCCCGGTGAGGGCGGAGGCGTGCGCGCTGCACATGCGGGCGACGTCGGTGCGCCGCATCCACACCGTGGGTACCGGACCGGCGACCTGCAGCGGAACGTGGGTGCGCCGACGGGGTTTGAGGGCGACGACGATCAGGACGATCCCGAGGACGAGGCAGATACCGGCGACAGGGGCGAGCCAGGTGTGCCAGTGCAGGCGGCCGAACCATTCGAAGGAGTTGCGCAGCCACGGAGCGCCGGCATACGTCCCGTTGACGATGAGCAGTTCCCGGGCGGCGACGAACGCCAGCGCGAGCGCCGCGATCGCGACGATGGCGGCGGCCGGTGCTGCCGCGGGCGACGCCAGCGGCGGCAGGGGAGCGACCATGGGGAGGTCGGGGTGCGGAGTGGTCCGCGCGGCGACGATGTCCGATTCCAGGTATTCGACGGGTGGTTGCGACTCGTCGGTCTCCCCGTCCTCGACGAGCGCCGTGGCGACGATGAGCACGTTGAGTTCGCTGACGCGCAGACCCGTCAGTTCGCGCAGCTGACGTTCGACCGCGTCGTGGACCCGGCGGGTGAGCATCGCCGCGTCGTACGGCCATTCGGCTGCGATGTAGAGATTCACCGCGACCGCCCTCGCACCGGTGGTGACGTCCGCCCGGGGCAGATCGCGGCCGGTGAGACGGAGGATGCCACCCCCGCTGTGTCGCACCACTCCGGGGACGCCGAGCGCGGCGGCCGCGGCGATCCGTTCGATCGCGCGGTCCTTGACGACGAGGCTGCCACGCTCGCCCGAAGGGACCGTCCCGGTCCCGGAAGCGGTCTCCGCGGGCACGGCGTCCGGTGATGTACCGAGATCGGGCGCGCTGGGGTCAGCCACGGCCCCGGCTCCTCAGCAGGGCGCCGAGGTCGAGGTGGCCGTCGCGGTGGGCGCCGATCGCGGCACCGAGCGCGCCGAGCAGCACGGCGAACAGCAGACCGCTGAACCCGCCGATGATCCCGGCGAGGGCGAGAAGCAGCCCGGCGAGGAGTCCGACGACGGTGTTGCTGACGGGGGTGTGGTTCACGATTGTGCTCCTTCTCGTTCACCGGCGTGGACGTCTTCGATCGTCACTTGGACGGGCACCGTCACCAGCGGGGACACCCGGACGCGGACGGCGTCGGCGACGGCCGGGAGATCGGCGGGGATCCGCACGACGATGTGCACCGCGCAGACCTGATCCGTGAGCCGTACACCCTCGACACGTCGCCCGGGAAGATAAGTCGCGACCTCCCCGAATGCGCCGCGGTGCAGGCCCACGACGCCGGGAACGGACAGCGCGGCGTCCGCGACCAGGTCGGACGCGTGCGCCTGCGCTGCGGACCCGGGATTCACTGCACGCGGGGTTTGACGTCGTCGGTGAGGGCTGCGGCCTCGTCGTGGAGCATGACGTCGAAGACCGTGATGTTGACCTCGGTGACCTCGAGGCCGGTCATGCGCTCGACGGCGGCGATGACGTTGTGCCGGATGGCGACGGCGAGTTCGTGCAGCGCCACGCCGTATTCGGCGACGATGCCGATGTCGATGGCGGCCTGGCGTTCGCCGACCTCGACGGCCACACCCTGCCCGTGGTTGATGCGGGCACCGGGGATGCGGTCGCGCAACGCGCCCACCACGCGGGCGGTACCGGCGCCCACTTCGATCACGCCGCTGATCTCGCGGGTCGCGAGTCCCGCGATCTTGGCGACCACGGCGTCCGCGATGATGGTGCGGCCCTGCGGGTCGACGGGGCCGGAGAAGGTTCCGGCACCGAACTGTAGGCGGCTGATACCTGCGCCGCTGTCGCTGGTCATGAGGGCTCCCAAGTAGGTGTACCGGTCGTGTTCCGTGCTCGATCCCATTGTCCTCACGGTGCCTCGAACTCTAGTGGCCGACGTAGGTCTGTCGCGCGTCGTCGCGGTTTGGTAAGAACGTGGGACGCACAGGTGGTACACATCACTACCGGACGACACGGGTACTCGTGTCACAGACGATTCGAAGGATGGCCGAAGGTGTCGAACGAGCGGGAGACCGAGGGTACGCCGGAGCGCGTCGTCGTCGTAGGCGCGGGTCTGGCGGCGGTCCGTACCGCCGAGGAACTGCGGCGTGCCGGGTACGAGGGCGACGTCGTGCTCGTCGGCGACGAGACGCACCTGCCCTACGACCGCCCGCCGCTGTCGAAGGAGGTCCTGCGCGGCGACCGCGACGACACGACCCTCCGTCCGAGCGAGTTCTTCGACGAGAACCGCATCGAGCTGCAGCTCGGTGCCGCCGCCCGGTCGGTCGACACCGTGGCGCGCACCCTCACGCTCACGGACGGCACCGAACTCGGATACGACGAACTGGTCGTCGCCACGGGCCTGCGGCCCCGCCGTATCCCCGGTCTCCCGGATCTCTCCGGCGTCCACGTCCTGCGTTCGCTCGAGGACAGCCGAGCACTGCGCGAGGCGATCGTTCCGGGTGCCCGCGCGCTGGTGGTCGGAGCCGGATTCATCGGGTGCGAGGTCGCGGCGAGCCTGCGGGCGCGCGGAGTGGAGGTCGTACTGGTCGAGCCGCAGCCCACCCCGCTCGCGTCGGTGCTCGGAACCGAGGTCGGTGCTCTCGTCACCCGGCTGCACACCGCCGAGGGAGTCGACGTGCGGGCCGGGGTCGGCCTGTCGGAGATCCGCGGCGACGAGCGCGTCACCTCCGCGGTCCTCGGCGACGGCAGCGAGATCGACGTCGATCTCGTGGTGCTCGGCATCGGGTCGATCCCGGCCACCGAGTGGCTCGAGGGATCGGGTGTCGAGGTCGACAACGGGGTCGTGTGCGACGGCACGGGCCGCACCTCCACCCCGCACGTGTGGGCGGTCGGCGACGTCGCGTCGTGGCAGGTACCGGCCGGTGGACGTAGGCGCATCGAGCACTGGACGAATGCCGGCGAGCAGGCGTCCGTCCTCGCGAAGACCATCATGGGCGTCGAGGCCGGAGCGGCCGCACAGGTGCCCTACTTCTGGAGCGACCAGTACGACATCAAGATCCAGGGACTCGGTGCGGTCACGGCCGACGACACGGTGCACGTCGTGCGCGACGACGGCCGCAAGTTCCTCGCGTATTACGAGCGCGACGGCAGGCTCGTCGGTGCCGTGGGCGGTGGACTGCCCGCGCTGGTCATGAAGTCGCGCGCGAAGATCGCCGCGGGCGCCCCGATCGACGAGCTGCTCGCAGCCGCCGCATAGGGGAGTGGGCCTGCGGGTCGCTCCCGGCCGCCGTCGGGCCGGGCGGGCGCGACCCGCTAGATTCGTAGGGTGATCGTTGCGCTCATCGACTCGGGTCTGGGGCTGTTGCCGACGTCCGCGTGGCTGCGACGGTTGCGTCCCGACCTCGACCTCATGTTGTCGACGGATCCCGAAGGCGCCCCGTGGGGGCCGAAGTCGTCCGGCTGGGTGATCGACCGGGTCGTCACCACCGCCCGGCGCGCCGTCGACCGCGGTGCCGAGGTGGTCGTGCTCCCGTGCAACACCGCATCGGTGACCGCTCTCGAACACGTCCGGGCCGATCTGGGTCCGTCGGTGCCCGTGGTGGGCACGGTCCCCGCTGTCAAGCCGGCGGCCGCGGCGTGCGATTCGGTGGCGATCTGGGCGACCGCCGC